>NZ_CEVIVC010000010.1:6282-16011 GCF_982290645.1 Protofrankia sp. CiP1_Cm_nod4 | reverse complement strand
AACGGCGGAACGAACGGCAGAAACAGCCTGGCCGAACGAACGGCCTAAAGCGCCGGTCGTGTAACCATACGTATCCTCGCGCACAGCAGCACACGTCGATGGACGCCAGCCGCCGAAGAAGATCAGCGCGAGTTTGTCGCTGTGTACGCTGACACGGCCAAAGAGCGCACACGACAACAAACTCGCGCCGATCATGGCCTGCGTGGGTGGTTACGGACGGGGCTCGCGCTACTTGACCGACGCTCTAGCCGACCGGTGAGGACCTGGCGACCACGGCGACCAGGAGGCCGCCGTAGCCCGTGGTCAGGAGCATGGGGGTCAGCCGGCTGTCGTCGCGGACGGCGGCGACCAGCTCCCGGGCCGCGATGGCCTCGGCGTCGCGGGCGTCGGGATCGGCGACCCGCCCGCCGGCGAGCGCGCCGGTGAAGACCACGATGCCGCCCGCCCGCAGCAGGCGGAGGGCCTGGCTGAGGTAGTCGGTGGCCTCGCGCTGGTCCGCGTCGCAGAAGACCAGGTCGTAGGCGCCGTCGGTGAGCCTGGGCAGGACGTCGAGCGCGCGCCCGGTGATCAGCCGGCTGCGGTTGGGTGCCATGCCGGCGTCCGCGTACGTGCGGCGGGCCAGCCGCAGATGCTCGGCTTCGACGTCGATGGTGGTCAGGGTCCCGTCCGGGCGCATCCCGCGCAGCAGCCAGGTGCCGGACACGCCGGTCCCTGTCCCGATTTCGACAGCTGTGCGGGCTGCCACAGAGGCGGCGAGGAAGCGCAGGATGGAACCGGTGCCCGGGGTGACCGGGACGATACCGACCTCCTCGGCGCGGGCTCGGGCAGCCCGCAGGGGAGGGTCTTCCAGCAGGAAGCCCTCCGTGTATGCGGCGGTCGGATCGACGGCCCCGGTGACTGTGTCGGGCATGACATAGGCAGCCTACGGGAACGCCGGGTGCTGATGGCGCGTTCGTCTTGGCAACGCGCCTCGTGTCGGGGATGGATCGAGGGGAGAACAGCCGGTGTCCGCTGCGGGTTTTGCCGCGCCATGGCCGGCGCGTCGGGTACGTTCGTCTCGAACCGATCGAGAGGCGGCTGTGAACGGACAGGACGCGCGCCTGGCCACGTTCACGTCTGGCCGGCTGGCTCCGCCACGTCCGGCCTCGGAGGAGAACGCCGCCGGGTCTGTCGCGGCCGATGCCGCTGGCACGGTCGGTGGCGACGCGGCCGCGTGGGTCCCACCCACCTGGGAAGAGGTCGTACGGGACCACGGTAACAGGGTGTACCGTCTCGCCTACCGTCTTACGGGTAACGCGCACGACGCCGAAGACCTCACCCAGGACGTCTTCGTGCGCGTGTTCCGGTCGTTGGCGGACTACACACCCGGCACCTTCGAGGGCTGGCTGCACCGGATCACCACGAACCTCTTCCTGGACCGGATGCGACGCCAGCAGAAGATCCGTTTCGACGCGCTGCCGGACGACCCCGAGCGGCTGGCGGGCCGTGAGGCGAGCCCTGAGGCCGTCTACGCGGAGTCGCACTTCGACGCCGACATCGAAGGCGCACTGGCCGCGCTCCCGCCGGACTTCCGGGCCGCGGTCGTGCTCTGCGACATCGAGCAGCTCTCCTACGAGGAGATCGCGCAGACCCTGGGGGTGAAGCTCGGCACGGTCCGCAGCCGGATCTCCAGGGGACGCGCGATGCTGCGGCAGGCGCTCGCCGACCGGGCGCCGCGCTCCTCGGCCTACCTGCCCACAGCCGGGGAAGCGGCGCTGCTGGCCGTGGCCGACGAGCCGGCCGGCAGCAACGCGGCCGTCTCGCCGACGGCCATGGCCGGGCCGCAGTCCCCGCCCATGGCCGACAGCCGGGCCCCGGCGGATGACGGGGCGCACCGGCCACACCGGTCGCACCGGATCCCTCGCCGGGCGGCGGCTGCGAGCGCACCGCCGACCACGGCGCATGTGGGCGGTGCGACGTCCACGCCGGAGCGGCAGGCGTGAGCGAACACCATCTTGGTGATCGGATCGCCCCGCTGGTCGACGGGCAGCTCGACCATGACGACCGGGACCGCGCCCTGGCGCATCTCGCCCGCTGTCCCGCCTGCCAGTGGGAAGTAGCCGAACTGCGTCGCCTCAAGGCGCGGCTGGCGGCGCTCGGCGGCCCTGTGCTGCCGGGTTGTGTGGCGGACAGGCTGCTGCGGATGGCCGCGGCCGCCATCCCCACCCGGTTCGTCGCGGGTACTCCCTCCGCCACGGACAACGACCGGGTGCTTGCCGGCCCCGCGTTTCCAGCCGGCTCCGCGTTTCCAGCCAGCCCCATGCTTCCGGCCGATCCAGCGGCTCCCGTCGGCTACCCGGTCGCGCAGCCGCCCGCCGGCATCCCTGAGAGGTTCCGGTCCGGCCATCCCCATGGCTGGGGAGACGTCCACGCGGCCGGCTCGACGTGGTCGCCGCCGCAGGCGCATGTGCCCACCGGGAGGCGGGCGTTCACGGCCGGGACGCCGGCCGTCCCAGCCGCTGTGATCTTGCCTGCGGCCCTGTCAGAGGCGTCGACGAAGGAGGGATGGACGGCGGCCGGCCGGCCGTCCCCACGGGTGGCACCACGCGTGACCACGCCGGCCACGGGTGGCCGGCGCCCGCGGCCCGGGCCGGCGGATCCGCGTGTACGCGCGGCGTATCGCCGTAGCCGGGCCAGGCGCACCCTGGTGGGCTCGGCGGCCGTGCTGCTTTTCGCCGTCGCGGGAGCCGCGTTCGGGGAGGCGCGCGCTCCCAGCGGGCTTCCCGCGTCGTCGACCCTTCCGGCCGTGGTGCCGGTGGTACAGCCGAGCTTCACCACCGGTGTCACCGCGGTCAGGGTCAGCCGTCTGGCACCGACGGTCAGCGTGGTATCCGTACCGGTCAGCGTACGGCGTCCCCTCGCCGGCAAGCCGTAGGCGGAACGTCGGCGAACCGGGCAAGCCGTGGGTGGAGAACCGGGCAGACCGCAGCTGGGAACTGTCGTCCGCACACGGCGGAAGCCGCCTACAGCCGAAGGCATCGTAGGTGGAAACCGCTGCCTGTATGGCGGATGTCACCTACATGACGGAAGTCACCTCCGCTGCCCTGGCAGCCCGGGATCCGTGTCGCGAGTCGTACGGTGGTAGGCGCGTGAACGGTGCGCTATGGTCATCCGCCTGCGGGTGTCACGGCGGTTGACGACTCAGCTCGTCTCCGAACACGTTCCGGAGTCGGTCTGCTGAATATCGGTGACTACGCTGGGCTTTCCGACGCGTCGCGAGGAGCGGCTCGGTGGATCCGAGGCCAGGCGACGATCCGGAGGGCAGGCCCCAGCGGCGGTCGGGAGGCGAAGCGGTCATGAGCAGTGGCAGCGAGAATGTCGCCGTTCCCTCGCGCTCCGGGCCTGTCACGGGGTACTCGCCACAGGCGGGATCCACGGCGGACACGCCCGCTGGCCTAGGGCCGGGCGGGGCGAAGCAGGAGCCGTCGGAGTCGGGAAATATCACTGGAATAGCGCATTCGGGTACGAAAAATGACATGAGCTGGCTCGACGGCGCCGTCCGCGGGCCCTCCGACCCGCCAACCGATCCGTGGTGGACCCGTCCGGCCCCGGGGCCGGTCCCGGTTACCGGTACCGGATGGCCGGGCGGTGCCGCGCTGCCGATCGGCCTGCGGCGGCCGGCCGGTACCCAGTGGTGGGGTGCCGCCGCGCGTACGGGCGTCAGCGCCGGTCCGGTGGCCGCCGACATCACGACCACCGAGGACGCCATGGATGGCGGCCCGACCGCTGTCGGTGCTGCCGACGGCAGCGTGCGGGCGGGTGACCGTGTCGCTGGTGCCGCTGGTGCCGTTGAGCCGGCCGGCGCCCGCCATCCGGGCGGGACGGGTGGGCCGCGCCGGGCCGCGCCGGCGAGATTCCGCCGCCTTTCGTCGCTCCCGGTGCTGGCGCTGCTGCTCGCGGGGCTGCTCGGCGGGGTGGTCGGTGGCATGATCGGTGCCTACGGCGCGTCCGGTGGCGACCACGGCTGGACGGCCTCGTCCGCGCCCGCGTCGCAGGGCGCGGCAGGCGGCGGCACGCCGGCCCCGGGTGAACGCAGCGTCCCGGTCTCCGTCATCGCCGCGCGGGTGCTGCCGTCCGTGGTCACGATCAGTGTGGTCACCCAGGCCGCGACCGCGACCGGCTCCGGTGTGATCATCAGGCCGGACGGCTACATCCTGACCAACAACCACGTGCTGGCCAACGTCAGTGCGAAGGCGCGCGTCTCGGTGACCCGCTACCAGGACCTGCAGCCGATGCCAGCGGAGATCGTCGGCCGTGATCCCAGGACCGACCTCGCCGTCATCCGGATCCGGGCGGACGGCCCGCTGCCCGCGGCGACGCTGGGGCGTTCCGGGTCGCTCGTGGTCGGCGCCCCCCTGGTCGCCATCGGCGCGCCCCTGGGGCTGGCCGGGACCGTGACCACCGGTATCGTCAGCGCGCTGGACCGTGACCCGACCGTGCCGGTGGAATCCGGCGGGGAGTCGCTGCTCATCGGCGCGATCCAGACCGACGCCGCCATCAACCCGGGCAATTCGGGCGGTCCGCTGCTGGACGGGAGCGGCCAGGTCATCGGCATCAACACGGCGATCGCGACAGTGCCCGGTGGTTACGGTGAGCATGGCATGTCCGGGAACATCGGTGTCGGTTTCGCCATCCCGATCGACTACGCGAAGTCGGTGGCCGATGAGATCATCCAGACTGGGCGGGCCACCCATCCGCACATCGGGGTGTCCGCGGTCACGGTTGCGGCGAACGCCCCCACGGGGGCCGGGACGTCCGCCGGTGTCCTGGTCCGTGGCGTCGAGGCCGGGGGGCCGGCGGCACTGGCCGGGCTGCGTCCCGGCGATCTCATCACCAGGATCGGAGACGTCGCTGTCGGTAGCATCAACGATCTGATCACGGCGACCCGGGCACACCGGGCCGGCGAACGGATCACTGTGACGTTCGAGCGGGACGGCCGGGCGCAGGCTGCTCAGGTGACCCTGCGGGAGCAGTCCGGCTGACCGTGCGGCCACGGCCGGCCGTGTCGGATGCCCGTGTCCGCTGGTTGACGGCTTGGTACGGGGTTGACGGCTGGTACGGGTAGGTGGGCGGAACGCGGTCGATGCTCGGGCTCCGGGGCCGGCCCCGGAGCTCCGGTTCCGGAGCCGTTGCGATGATGGCGACGTTGTGATGCCAGAAACACAATGATCGTATGATGGCGGTGACATTGCGATGACAGTATTGTGACGACGACACTGCGATGGGTGGTTGTCCGGGCGTTGTCCGCATAGTTGGAGACCGGTCAGGCGTGGCCCGGGCGACGGCTGGCCGGTGGATGTCGGCAAGCCTGTTTCGTTGATCGCGATTGCAGGGTAGTGTGAAACTGTGTTCAACGGCGTTGGATGGGGCGAGATCGCTGTCCTGTTGGTGATCGGCCTCTTCGTGTTCGGCCCGGAGCGGCTGCCCAAGGTCGCCCGCGACGCGGGCCGGATGCTGCGTCAGATCCGCCAGGCCGCCACCGGGATGCGCGAGGAGCTGCGCTCCGAGCTCGGCCCGGAGTTCGCCGACCTCGATCTGCGGACCCTGCACCCCAAGACCTTCGTCCGCAAGCACCTGCTCGAGGACGACGATCCGGTGCTGCCGTCCTACCTGTCCAAGCGGACGTCCTTCGACAAGATGCTCTTCGACGACGACTCCGACGCCCTGCCCGGGGCGGTGGATCCGCCTCGTCCGCGGCTTTCCTACGACTCCGGTTCCTATGAGGACGCCGCCATCCAGGTGAAGCCCACTCTGTCGCTGGCCAAGGCGTCGCCGGATGGAACGTCCCTGGCCAAGCCGTCCTCGACCGGGCCGTCGTTGACCACGTCGTCGCCCGGGTCCGCGGCTTCCGCCTCCCTGGCGAAGGCCACCTCCCTGACGAAGAGCACGTCCGACAGCTCGGGCCGGCCGGGCCCAGAGGTGTCCTCCGGAGCCGGCGGTGGCGCCTCTCCCGCGGCTGGCGGCGGTACCGCGGCCGGCCAGCCGCCGGTCGCGCCGCCGTTCGACGGCGACGCGACCTGAGTTCCCGGCCCGCCCGGAAGGCCGTTGGACGGACGGTCCAGGAGGCTGTTCGGGGGGCAGCCGCGTCCTATCAGTGTTCCCGCAGGCCACTGCCCTGCTCGTTCCCGCCTTGCTCCGAGATCGTACTCGGAAGATCGCCGACAGGAGCCGGCTGAGGGATCCGCCGCGGTCAGTGCTGCCGGGCCGGAGTGAGGCCGAGGGAACGGCCCGCCAGCCCACGGGAGCGGGACGACAGGCGTTCGGCCACCCCCCGGAGGATCTTCCCCGCTTCGGAGTCCGGATCGGAGATCGCCAGCGGGACGCCGTTGTCTCCGCCTTCCCGCAGCCGGACGTCGATCGGCACCTGCCCGAGCAGGGGCACCGCGTGCCCGAGGACCCGGCTGAGGCGCTCGGCCACGGCGATGCCGCCGCCGGAGCCGAAGACGTCCACCCGCCCGTCACAGTGCGGGCAGGGCAGCCACGCCATGTTCTCGACCACGCCGACGACGTTCTGCCGGGTCTGGACCGCCACTGTGCCGGCCCGCTCCGCGACCTCGGTCGCGGCGAGCTGCGGAGTGGTGACCACAAGAAGCTCGGAGGAGGGCACGAGCTGCGCCAACGAGATCGCGATGTCGCCGGTGCCCGGGGGCAGGTCGAGCAGCAGGACGTCGAGGTCGCCCCAGAACACGTCCGAGAGGAACTGCTCCAGCGCGCGGTGCAGCATGGGGCCACGCCATGTCACAGGCTGGTTTCCCCGGGTGAACATACCGGTGGAGATGACCTTGACGCCGTGCGCCTGCGGCGGCATGATCATCTTTTCGACCTGGGTGGGCAGACGGTCCACGCCCAGCATCCGGGGGATCGAGTGCCCGTAGATGTCGGCATCGAGGACGCCGACCGACAGTCCGGAGCGGGCCATCGCCGCGGCCAGGTTGACCGTCACCGACGACTTGCCGACGCCGCCCTTGCCGCTGGCCACCCCGTACACCCGGGTCAGCGAGCCGGGCTGGGCGAACGGGATCGCCCGGGTGGCGGTTCCTCCGCGCAGCTTCGTGTGCAGGGCGGCGCGCTGCTCGGCCGTCATCACCTCGAGGCGGACCCGCGTGCCTCGCACGCCCGGCACCGCGGTGACCGCCCGATCGACCCGAGAGACGATCTCCTCGCGCATCGGGCAGCCCGCGACCGTCAGCAACACCACGACGTCCACGGTGTTGTCGTCGGTGACACGTACCGACTCGACCATGTCCAGTTCGGTGATCGGACGCCCGATCTCAGGGTCGAGCACCGTTGCGAGAGCTGCCTGGATCGCGTCCGCGCTAGGCCGGGAAGCAGACAAGAGAACCTCGACCGGTCTGTGTGATGGTGCGTGCGGCTCCTGCCGGCACGCCTGCACGTCCACCATAACCGTAGGTCCAGCCTGGACGCGTCCGACAAGGTACGAACCCGGCCGCTTCCGGCGCGGACGGCACGGCCCCCGGGCGAGCGGTGCTCGGCGGCGCGCCGACCGGCGCCCTGGCGTGACCGGGCCGCCCACGGCCGTCCACGGGCCGGGCGCGGCTGTCGAGAGGTGATGGGCCGGCTGTCAACCCGTCGAGGTCGGTCAAATTGTCGATCATCTGACATCCCTGGCGAGTCCGAGCCCGCGCCCATAGTGCCGACGTACTCTGATCCACGTGACGGTGGACGAGCAAACAGTGGAACAGGAACCGCTGGTCGACCCGCGATCGATGCGCGCGTGGCGTCAGTTCCTGCGAGCTCATTCCTACGTTACCCGCAAGCTGGAAAGCGACCTCGAAACCGAGCACCATTTGCCGCTGGCCTCCTACGACGTGCTGGTGCAGCTTTCCGAGGCGCCGGAAGGCGCGTTGCGGATGAACGAGCTCGCGGAGGCGGTGCTGCTGTCGCGCAGCGGACTGACCCGGCTGGTCGACCGGCTGGAACGTGAGGGCCTGGTCGAGCGCCGCTCGTGTCCGTCGGACGCGCGGGGGACGCTGGCCACCCTCACCCCGGAGGGCCGCCAACGGCTGCGGGTCGCGTCCCGGACCCATCTCGCCGGGGTGTCCAAACACGTGACCAGCCACTTCAGCCCCGACGAACTGGACACACTCGCCGACCTGCTGGGCCGGCTCGACCATTACCCGCCCGCGCGGCACCCACCGGGCGGTGGCTGCGGCCAGAGCGTGTAGCCGGCCGGCGGCCCGGCGCCCGGCCGGGGTCTGGCCGGGGTCTGGCTGGCGGGCGGACGGTCGTGGCTGGCCGTTGACCGGCCGGTGACCGGTCAGCGGGCTGGTGCCGCCGGGCCGGTCAACGGTTCGGCGCCGCGGGCCGCGGCGACCAGCGCGTCCAGCGCCCGCCGGGAGGTCGTCTCCGCGCCGAGCGGCTGGGGCTTGCTCGCCCCGTGGAAGTCGCTCGCGCCGGTGGCGATCAGATCCAGGTCCGCGGCCAGCCGGCGTAGCCGGGCGCGGGCGTCCGGGGTGTGGTCGGGATGGTCCACCTCCAGGCCGCCGAGGCCGTCGCGGGCCAGCCGCGCGATCACGTCCGGGCCGATGGTCGGGCCCCGCCTGCCGGCGAACGCGTGCGCCAGCACACTGACCCCGCCGGCCTCGCGGACGAGACGGATCGCCTCGGCCACATCCGGTTCGTCCTTGTCCACCCAGTAGCGGCCGCTGGGGCCGATCCAGGCGGGGGTGAAGGCGTCCTGGACGGCGTCCACCAGGCCGGCCTCGACAAGGGCCTCGGCCACGTGCGGGCGTCCGACCACGCCGTCGGCCAGGGCGCGGACCCGCTCCCAGGACACCGGATGGCCGTCGGCGGCCAGCTTCTCCACCATGCGCCGGGCACGGCTGACCCGTTCGTCGCGCAGCCGGGCACGGACCGCGGCGAACGCCGGCTCGGCCGGGTCGAACAGGTAGGCGAGCAGGTGCAGGCTCACCCAGCGGCCGCGGCCGGCCCGCACCCGGCAGGAGATCTCCGCTCCCGGCAGCAGGGTGAGGCCGACGGGCAGCGCGGCCGCGGCCTCGGCCAGGCCCGCGGTGGTGTCATGATCGGTGAGTGCGATGGCGGCCAGGCCCGACGCGGCCGCGAGGCGGACGACGTCGGCGGGCGGCAGCAGGCCGTCCGACGCCGTCGAATGGGTGTGCAGGTCAGCCGCGTCCGCCGGGACCACCGGGACCACCGGGACCACCGGATGCGCGTTCAGGCCGCTCTCCCTTCCCGCCATGGGCCTGCCCTTCCCGCGGGGGGCTTTCCCGTCCGCGGGCCATGCCCGGAGCGGGGGAGCACATGCGCGGGATCACATATGTGGAATTACATATGCGGGAACGGGCGCGGAACACCGGTTTCCGCGCGGCCACCCGTCCACGATATCTGTTGGATCTGCTGGGCATCCGCCCGACGGTATCCGTTCGGCCGTGCCCGCTTGCCGTATCCGCTTTGACGGTGTCCGCTCCGGTGGCCCGCGGCGGTTCGCCCGTGGTTTTTCCGGGATCACTTTCCGCTGTGACCGAGTCGCCGCCAACGTCCCGGTACTGTGACGGTTGGCCCCGTGACGACGGCGGGCGTCGTGACTCCTGGATGCTCCGGGCGGGATTCTGGGCGGGATGTTGTGAACAGGACTTCGATGGGCCGGGGCACTCCGGCGGGCGGGAGCGCCGCGGCTACCGGCCCCGTAGCCGGCGGCGCGGGCGGCGG
>NZ_CEVIVC010000010.1:4468-6190 GCF_982290645.1 Protofrankia sp. CiP1_Cm_nod4 | reverse complement strand
CCCGCGGCAGTGGGGCCGGGCCGGCGTCGCGTCCCGGCGGGGCTTCCTCGCGGGCGGGGCGCTGCTGCTGGCGGCCGTGGGCTGCTCGGACGGCGGGCCGTCCGGTGGCGGCACGCCCGCCCCGCCGCTCCCGACGGGGCGGGCGACGCTGCGGCCGGCGACCCCGGTCCCCGGCGTCGGTGACGGGGTGTTCTCCCTCGGTGTGGCCAGCGGCGATCCGCTGCCCGACGGGGTGATCCTGTGGACGCGGCTGGTGGCGCCGCCCTCGGCCGGCACGCCGCTGCCCAGCAGCGACATCCCGGTCGACTGGCAGGTCGCCGCCGACGAGAGGTTCGCCGACGTCGTCGCGACCGGGACGCAGGCCGCCACGCCGGGGCTGGCGCACTCGGTGCACGTCGACGTCCGCGGGCTGCGGCCGGGCCGGGTGTACTTCTACCGGTTCCGCGCCGGCACCGTGCTAAGCCCCGTCGGCCGGACCCGCACCGCGCCGGCCGGCTCGGCCGCGGCGTCGAGCCTGCGTTTCGCGCTGGCGAGCTGCCAGGACTTCCAGAACGGCTACTGGCCGGCGTACAGCGCGATCGCCGCCGACGATCTCGATCTTGTCGTCCATGTCGGTGACTACATCTACGAGTACGACCCGAACAGCCGGTTCCCGGACCGCCGGCACACCGCCCCGGCCACCCCCGGGCTCAACCAGCTCCGGGCCCTCGACGACTACCGGAATCGTCACGCGCAGTACAAGTCCGATCCCGCTCTGCGGGCCGCGCACGCCGCCGCGCCCTGGGTGGCCGTCTGGGACGACCACGAGACCGAGAACGGCTACGCCGGCCTCACCGACGAGTCCGGCGACAGCGGGGACAAACACCAGGATCCGGCCGTGTTCGCCCGGCAGCGGGCCGCCGCCTACCAGGCGTACTACGAGCACATGCCGATCCGGGTCAGCTACACCCCCGGCTCGCCGGACCTGCGGCTCTACCGCCGGTTCACCTTCGGTGACCTGCTCACCCTCAACATGATGGACACCCGGCAGTACCGCACCCCGCAGCCCGGCCGGGTCTCCCAGGACATCGGCAACGCGTCGCTGGGGGAGAACAACACCGCCGGGACGATGGCCGGCGCCGAGCAGGAGGCCTGGCTCGTCGACGGCCTGCGGGCATCGACCACCCGGTGGAACGTGATCGCCCAGCAGACGATGATGGCCCAGCTGCACGCGCGGATCGCCCCCGGCCTCGGCGACGTGCTGGCCAACCTCGACCAGAACGACGGCTACGTGCCGTACCGCACCCGCCTGCTGTCCGCCGTCCGCGACAGCCGGGCACGCAACCCGGTGGTGCTCTCCGGCGACATCCACTCCGCGTGGGTGAACGACCTGCGGGCCGACTTCAACCGGCCGGAGACGCCGGTGATCGGCACCGAGTTCGTCTGCACGTCCATCAGCTCGGGGTTCCTGCTGGTCGACGACGATCTCATCCGGACGAACAACCGGCTGCTCAACCCGCACGTGCGCTACTTCCGCGGGGACCGGCGCGGCTACACCCGCGTCCACGTCACCCCCGGGCAGTGGCAGGCCGAGATGCGGGTGGCCGAGACGATCGACCGCCGGGACGCGCCGGTCACCACCGACGCCACCTGGGTGGTCGAGGACGGCCGCCCAGGCGCCCAGTCGGCCTGAGCGCCGCCTCCGGGCGCGGGGGCCGAGCTTCTTCGGGCCCGGCCACGGCG
>NZ_CEVIVC010000010.1:0-3842 GCF_982290645.1 Protofrankia sp. CiP1_Cm_nod4 | reverse complement strand
GGGGGTGCGAGGAAGCGGAGCAGGCCCGGCCGCAGGACGATCCGGGCGGGCAGGTCCGCGACCGGGTCGCCGTCGGCGTAGAGCTGGAACGGCCGGTCGGCGTCCACCCGGACACTGCGTGCCCGCAGCACCTCGACGTGCGCGGAGTCCACATGGCGCCCGGAGAACACCTTCGGGAACGTCGACAGAAAGGTGATCTTGCCGCAGTGCGCCAGCAGCACGACGTCGAGCAGCCCGTCGTCGAGCTCCGCCCCGGGTGCCAGGCGCATCCCGCCGCCGTAGCAGGCGGAGTTCGCCACCGCCACCGTCCAGCCGACGAGCTCGCGCGGGGCACCGTCGTCGATCTCCACGGTGAACCGGGCCGGCTTCCACGCCGCCGCCGCCCGTAACGCGCCGTAGGTGTAGACCTGCTGGCCGCGGACGAACCGGGCCCGGTTGGCGATCACCTGGACGTCCGAGTCGAAGCCGACACTGGCGATGCCGAGGTAGGCCCGCCCGTTGGCCTCGGCCAGGTCGATGCGACGCTCGACGCTGCTGGCCAGGGCGGTGGCGGCGATCACCGGATCCCGGCTGGCGCCGACGGAGCGCAGGAAGTCGTTGCCGCGCCCCCCGGGCAGCACGGCGAGCAGCCCGCCCAGCCGGGCCACGGCCTCGGCGACCCGGCCGGCCAGACCGTCCCCGCCGAGGGCGACCGCCACCCGGCCGTCGGCCACCGCCTGTCCGGCGAGATCGGCGGCGTGGCCGATGTCGCGGGTCCGCTCGACGCGCACGTCCGACGCCCAGCGCCGCAGCGCGGCGGACACGTCCGGCAGCGCCCGTGCGCCCCGTCCGCCACCGGCGTGCGGGTTGACGATGAGCAGCAGCCGCCGCCGGTCCACCTCCGCCGCCGGTGGCGCGGCGGTGTCCGTCCCAGGTGCGGTGTCCGTCCCAGGTGTCGTCATCCCCGCCAGCCCTCTCCCGTTCCCGGACCGCTTCCCGGCCCGGGGTACGCACGCCCACCAGCATGATCATCTGTTGTCGAACACCGTCCGACCGTCGACGATCTTACGATCTCTCCGGAGAACCCCGTCGGGCGATCTCTGGTGTCGGTCGCCGGGACCGCGGACGGCTACGACGTCGCGGCCGCCGGCTACGGACGGGCTACAGGTGGGTGCTGTCGGCGCCGAAGAGCAGGCAGGTGGCGAGGGTCTCGGTGCTGCGCAGATCCCACAGGACGAGGTGCTCGAGTAGGAGCGTGGCCGCGTCGGACGGCCAGAGCGCGACCCACAGCCACACCCCGCAGGCCTCCCCGACGAACACCGCCCGGTCGGGCGGGCAGAGCACCGGCCACAGGGCGGTCGGATGCCCGGCCGCCTCGATCTTCTCCTCGGGCTTGCCGCCGATGCGTTCCGGGTCGGTGCCGGGCAGCCCCGCCAGCCGCGCCCCGAGACCCGTCCCGGGCTCCTCGGCGACAAGGACCAGCTCGGCCGGCCCACCGAGCGGGGACGGCCCGCCGGCGGCGAACGCGGTGGCCCGCGGGCCGGTGCGCTCGTCACCGGCCCAGGCGACCCCGCTGCCGAACCAGTGCACCGGCATCGGCCAGGGCACCCAGACCGGCGCCGTGGCCGCGTGCGCGAGGAAGAGCAGCGCCTGCTCCCGGGAGGACGCGGCGACCCGGTACGGCGCGACCTCCCCGTGCTCCTCGCAGCGCCACTGGTCGTTCCACAGATCAGGCGGGCATAGTGCCCCCAGGCATCGGGGACAGGCGGGAGGAGTCGTCACCGGCGGGCTCCCCAGCGGCCTTCCAGGCGATACGCGTCACTCGACGACGCTTTCATAGCCGTGGTCACTTCCCTTGGCTTTCGTTCGTCAAACCCGTCGCGGGCGGACCGCGGACGCCTCGCCCCGCAGCCTTCGCCCCGCCACCGTGAAGCCGCCGCGGAGCCACCGCGGGAAGGCCCTGAGGGGCCCATGTGCGGAGGCCTCCGCACATGGGCCCCCGTGGGGGAGCCGTCCCGTGGAACCGCCGCGGAGCCGCTGCGGAGCCGCCGCTGGAGCCGCCGTGGATGTTTCGCCCTGCCCGAGAGGGTGCTTCATCTCGCCCGGACCGGGTATTGCCTGACCGGGTGGCATCAGTGGGCGTCACAACGGGTGTTGCGCTCGGCCGTCCGGCATGGTCCGTGTGTCCGGTGTGACCGTGCGCTTGGCTCCGGCGCCCGGTATCCCGGCATCGGCACGATGCGCACATGTACGTGCGCATCCGCCCGGCCGTCCGCTCGTCCGGCGGTCGCCGGTGGCCGTCAGCGGCTGCCGGCGGTTGCCGGTTGTTGCCAGTTGTTCGGTATACCGACGTTGTCCCGTCCCGCGTGGCGCCGCCCTTCCGGGCGTCCTGTGCACGAAGGTGGAGTGGTGGCATCCATGGGCAAGGTCGAACCGTTCTGGGTGGCGGGCCGGCCGGCGACGGGCTCGACGGCCTTCGAGGTGCGTCACCCGTGGGACGGCCGTCCGGTCGCCACGGTCTCGCAGCCGGACGCCGGGCAGGTGGAGGTGGCGGTGGCCGCCGCCGCCCGGGCCGCGCGGGAGCTGGCGGCCGTGTCGGCGCACGGCCGGGCCGCCGCCCTCACTCACGTCAGCGGCCGGATCGCCGAGCGCGGTGAGGAGATCGCCGCGCTCATCACCGCCGAGAGCGGCAAACCGCTGACCTGGGCGCGGGCCGAGGTCGCCCGGGCGACGTCGACCTTCCGCTGGGGCGCGGAGGAGGCCCGGCGCTGGTCCGGGGACCTGCAACGGCTCGACACCGACCCGGCGGGGGCGGGGCGGCTGGCCGTGGTCCGGCGCGTCCCCCGCGGCCCGGTGCTGGGGATCACGCCGTTCAACTTCCCGCTGAACCTGGTCGCGCACAAGGTCGCGCCGGCGCTGGCCGTCGGCGCGCCGATCATCGTCAAGCCGGCGCCGAAGACGCCGCTGTCGTCCCTGCTGCTCGCCGAACTGCTCGCCGAGACCGACCTGCCCGAAGGGTCGTGGTCGGTGCTGACCGTGCCGAACGAGGCCATGGCGGAGCTGGTCGCGGACCCGCGGCTGCCAGTGGTGTCGTTCACCGGCTCCGCGGCGGTCGGCTGGTCGATCCGGGACGCCGTGCCCCGCAAGCACGTCGTCCTCGAGCTCGGCGGCAACGCGGCGGTGCTCGTCGCCGCCGACTGGTCCTCGCCGGCGGACCTGCGCCAGGCCGCCCAGCGGATCGCGACGTTCTCGAACTACCAGGCCGGCCAGTCCTGCATCGCCGTCCAACGGGTGTATGCCGAACGTGGCGTGTACGAGACGTTGCTGAGCGAGGTGACGGCCGCGGTCGAGCGGCTGCGCACCGGCGACCCGGCCGACGAGGCGACCGAGGTCGGGCCGCTGATCGACCTGACGGCGGCGGAACGGGTCGAACGCTGGATCGCCGAGGCCGTCGACGCCGGCGCGACGCTCGTCACCGGCGGCAAGCGGGACGGCACGTCCATCGCCCCGACCGTGCTGCGCGGCGTGCCACCCGAGGCGAAGGTGGTACGGGAGGAGGTGTTCGGGCCGGTGCTGGTCATCGAACCGGTCGACAGCCTCGACGACGGCCTGGCCCGGATCAACGACAGCCCCTACGGCCTGCAGGCCGGGATCTTCACCCATGACGTGACGACCGCCTTCCGCGCCTACCACCAGCTCGACGTCGGCGGAGTGATCATCGGGGACGTCCCGTCCTACCGGGCGGACCAGATGCCCTACGGCGGCGCCAAGGAGTCCGGTGTGGGACGGGAGGGCGTGCACGCGGCCATGGCGGACCTCACCGTCGAACGGGTCCTCGTCCTCACCGGCCTCGACCTGTGACC
>NZ_CEVIVC010000009.1:60500-73700 GCF_982290645.1 Protofrankia sp. CiP1_Cm_nod4 | reverse complement strand
CCGGCTTCCAACCGGCCGTCCTTTTCAACCGACAGCAGCCACCTGCGACCGTCCGCAGGCGGCCAGGGCGCCGCCGGAACCGGAGCATGCCGCGGGCGGCCCGGCACCTGAGACGACCTGGCGCACGGGCAGCCCGGCCACCTGGATGGACGCCGGCAACAGGCCCGTGTCCCGGCGTCCAGCGGGATGATCCTTGTCACGGGCGCCGGGGGCGGCCCGGCTATCGGGGCTGCGGTAAACAGAGGGTGATGCGCCGGGTGGCAGTCCGCCCCGCCGGGCGGTCCGGCTACCGGGCGGCGGTAAACCCGGCGGTGGCAGGTCGTCGCGGATTTACGGTCCGGAGCCCGAATTCCACTACCCGCTGTTAGGCTTCGGCATTGTCGGCCTGGCCGAACGCGGTCGCGCCCGACCGGTCGATGACGACACAGCGCAGTCACTCACCGCAATCACACTGTGCTATCTGAACCATTAGCAACCAAGCAGTTACAAGCATCGGCGTCACCCTGGAGGTCTGGGATGTCACGACCACGACCACGAGTGCTGGGTGTCGTGCTGGCCGGAGGTGAGGGCAAGCGGCTCGCGCCACTCACCGCCGACCGGGCCAAGCCGGCCGTCCCCTTCGGCGGCCTCTACCGGCTGATCGACTTCGTCCTGTCGAACCTGGCCAACGCCGGCTACCTGCGGATCTGCGTGCTCACCCAGTACAAGAGCCACAGCCTGGACCGCCACATCACCACCACCTGGCGGATGAGCAACCTGCTCGGCAACTACATCACCCCGGTACCGGCCCAGCAGCGGCTCGGCCCCCGCTGGTACACCGGGTCCGCGGACGCCATCCACCAGTCCCTCAACCTCGTCTACGACGACCAGCCGGACATCGTGGTCGTCTTCGGCGCCGACCACGTCTACCGGATGGACCCGCGGCAGATGGTCGACCAGCACCTGACCAGCGGAGCCGGCGTCACCGTCGCCGGCCTGCGCGTCCCGCGGGCCGACGGCACGCAGCTCGGCGTGATCCGCCCCGGCGCGGACGGTTACACCATCGACGCCTTCCTGGAGAAGCCCGCCGACCCGCCCGGCCTGCCGGACAGCCCCGAGCAGACGTACGCGTCCATGGGCAACTACGTCTTCTCGACGGACGTCCTGATAGACGCGCTGCGGGCCGACGCGGACGACGACACCAGCGTCCACGACATGGGCGGGAACATCATCCCGATGCTCGCCAAGGCCGGCATGGCGCATGTCTACGACTTCTCCGCCAACGACGTTCCCGGAGCCAACGACCGGGACCGCGGCTACTGGCGTGACGTCGGCACCCTGGACTCCTACTTCGACGCGCAGATGGACCTGTGCGCGGTCGACCCGGTGTTCAACCTGTACAACCGGAACTGGCCCATCCTGACCAACGTCCCGTCCCTGCCGCCGGCGAAGTTCGTCCACGAGCACCCGGACCGGACCGGCACGGCCGTCAACAGCATCGTCAGCAACGGCGTGATCATTTCTGGCGGCCTGGTGCGCCACTCGGTGCTGTCGCCGGGCGTGCGGGTGAACTCGTGGGCGCAGGTCGAGAACGCGGTCGTCATGCACAACACGGTGATCGGACGACGGGCCGTGGTCCGCGACGCCGTCCTCGACAAGAACGTGATCGTGCCCGAGGGCGCCGAGGTCGGGGTGGACAAGGAGCACGACCGCGCCCGCGGGTTCGCCGTGAGCCCGGAGGGCGTGACCGTCGTCGGGAAGGGCGTCACGATCACCTGCTGACAGCCGGGCCGGGCCCGTCGACGGTGGGCTGGCGGGCCGGGCTCCGAACGGGGCCCCAGGCTTCAGCCGGCTCCGCGGGCCTCAGCCAGCTCCGGCCGGCTCCGGCCGGGCTCCAGCCGGGCTCCAGGCGCCGGCCCGGCGATCACCAACCACAGGTCACCAACCACAAGGGCGGGCATGCGCGTTTCACTGCTGACCAGGGAGTACCCACCGGAGGTCTACGGCGGCGCGGGGGTGCACGTCGAGTACCTCGCCCGCGAGCTGGCCCACCTGGTGGACCTGGCCGTGCACTGCCAGGGCGCCGACCGGCCGAGCCCGGACGGCATCGCGGTGCGCGCGCACCGGCCCTGGGACCTGCTCGCGGACGCCGGGGAGGCGCTGCGGACGGTGTCGGCCGACCTGTCCGCCACCGCCGCCGTCGCGGGCGCCGACCTGGTGCACTCGCACACCTGGTACGCCAACCTCGGCGGGCACCTGGCGTCCCTGCTGTACGGGATCCCGCACGTGATGACCTCGCACTCCCTTGAGCCGCTGCGGCCGTGGAAGGCCGAGCAGCTCGGTGGCGGCTACGCGCTGTCATCGTGGTGTGAGCGGGTCGCCATCGAGTCGGCAGCGGCCGTCATCGCGGTGAGCGGGGGCATGCGGGCGGACGTCCTGTCGGCCTATCCGGCGGTCGACCCGGCCCGGGTGCACGTCATCGGCAACGGGATCGACACCGACGAGTACGCCCCGGATCCGGGCACCGACGTCCTCGCCCGCCACGGCGTCGACCCGCAGCAGCCGTCGGTGGTGTTCGTCGGGCGGATCACCCGGCAGAAGGGCCTGCCGGTGCTGCTGAAGGCGGCGGCCGGGCTCGACCCGCGGGCCCAGCTCGTGCTCTGCGCGGGCGCGCCCGACACCGACGACCTGCTCGCGGAGGTGACCGCGCAGGTCGACCAGCTGCGCGACACCCGCAAGGGCGTCGTGTGGCTCCCGGGGATGCTGTCCAAACCCGAGGTCATCCAGCTCCTGACGCACGCGGCCGTCTTCGTCTGCCCGTCGGTGTACGAGCCGCTGGGGATCGTCAACCTCGAGGCCATGGCCTGCGGGACGGCCGTGGTCGCCTCCCGGGTCGGTGGCATCCCCGAGGTCGTCGACGATCGTGTGACCGGGCTGCTCGTCCCGCCCGAGGACCCCGCGGCGCTCGCCGAAGCCGTCAACACGCTGCTGGGCGACCCGGCGCGCGCGGACGCGATGGGCCGCCGGGGCCGGGACCGGGCCGTCGCAGAGTTCGGCTGGCAGGCCGTGGCGGAGCGGACCGCCCGCCTGTACGAGTCGGTCCTCTCCCCTGCCCGGCTCCGGCCGTCCTCCTGATCCCGCAGCCGTCCCTCGCTCCGGTCGTCCTCCTGGCTCCGGCTATCGTCCGGGGCCTGCCCGTCCTCGCCCCCACCGCCGCGGAACGAACGACGAGGGACACATGCCCTTTCTCAGTGACAGGATCGCCGTCGAAGAGATCGACGACATCCGTTGGCGCCTGCTGGAACCCGTCAGCTACGAGGGCAAGAAACAGGTCTTCACCGTGCCGACGGGGTTTACGACCGACTTCGCGTCGGTCCCACGCTTCCTCACCTGGCTGGTACCCACATACGGGCGTTACACCAAGGCGGCCATCCTGCACGACTGGCTGTGGAAACTGGCCGACGCCGGCGACTTCGACCGCGCCGACGCGGACGGGATCTTCCGCCGGGCAATGCGTGAGCTCGATGTGGCCTTCTTACGGCGGTGGCTGATGTGGGCGGCGGTGCGACTCGCCGGCGTCCGGAAATCGGGGCTGTCCACGCTGTGGCGCCCGGGGTTCGGGCAGCTCGCCGCGCTCGTCGCCGTCGCCCTTCCCGGTTTTCTCTTCGTCCTGGTTCCCGGCTGCGTCGTCCTCGCCGCGCTCTTCGTCTTCTATCTCGCCGAATCCATCGCCTTCCTGATCCTGAAAATCGGCAGCCGGCGGGCACCGACCGGAAAGCCGGTGAAAAAGGTCAACCCTCCGTCATTCCGGTGGACGCCGTCGTGAACGATCCCGCATCTTCCACGGGCCGGTGCCGAGCGGCCCGTGGATGTCAGCGCACTGCGTTTGTCGACCAGGCGTCGCCCGGTGGCTGAACTGTCGTCACCGGCCGGTGGTCGAAGGTGTCGAGAGTCATCGCATGCGACGACACCTGTTAGCAGTGGCGCTTGCCGCGACCGTTGCGGCCGCGGGACTCGTCCCGGCCGGTACCGCCATCGCCGCGCCCGGCAACCCCGGCAACCCCGGCCCTGCCGGCCCCGACGGGCCCGCGGTCACCTTCGCCCTGCTGGGCGACACTCCTTACGGCGACGCCCAGCGCGCCGTCCTCCCGCGCCTGGTCGACACCGTCAACGCCGACGCGGACATACGCTTCGTGCTGCACGCCGGTGACGTCAAGAACGGCTCGTCCACCTGTGACGACGCCCGTTTCGCCGATCTGGCACAGCTCTTCGGCACGTTCGACGATCCGTTCGTGCTGACACCCGGCGACAACGAATGGACCGACTGCCACCGTACGGCCGCCGGCGGATACCTGCCCACCGAGCGCCTGGAGGCGGTTCGCCGGGCGTTCTTCCCGGAACCGGGCCGTACCCTCGGCCGTCACCAGCTGCGGGTGGCGACACAGGCCTCCGACCAACGCCACCGCGAGTACCGCGAAAACGTGCTCTTCACCCGGAACCGGATCGTCTTCGCCACCGTGCACGTCGTCGGCAGCGAGAACGATCTGGCACCGTGGTCACAGCTGCCCGGCGGGGACCGGCCGGACCTGCGGCTGGCCGAGTTCGAGGCACGCAGGGCCGCCGCACTCGACTGGATCGACACCGCTTTTGCCACCGCCGAGCGCACCCACGCTCCCGGCGTGCTCCTGTTGATGCAGGCCGAGCCCACCGAGACCCCGGGCTTCACCGAGATCCGCCGACGTATCGCCGAACGGTCGCGCGGATACGGCAAGCCGGTCCTGCTCGTGCACGGCGACGAGCACATCTACGAGGTGGAACCCGCCTACGCCGGAGTACCCAACCTGACCCGGCTGGAGACCTTCGGCGACACCGCCACGCAGTGGTTGCGGGTCACCGCCAACCCACGCACGCCGGGCGTCTTCTCGTGGACGACGCGGACGGTGCCGTCCACCTGACGGACCGGCCGACAGGCGGGCGGGCGGCGGGCCCGGCGGATCCGGAGAGCCCCGGTCCCTGGCCTGCTCGGTGGTTCGAAGAACCGTGGTTCGAAGAACCATCGAGCAACAGGCCGGCAACCGCGGAGATGACACGGAGGACGTGACGTTGCCAACTTCCCTGCTCCGGACAGGCTGCCACAGAGCCATCGGCGGTTCGGAGTGTAACCCTTGGAAGGGTGACGACGACTGCTCTCCAGTGGCTCTCCCCCGCCGGACCGACCACCGGTACACCGCCGCGTGTCCCGGGCTCGGTGCGTCGTACCAGCACAGTTGACGTCCTGTGCCCGGGCGACACCGAAAGCCCGGTGGTGATCGTCGGCCGAGCACGCGACCTGCGCACCGTCGGGGAGCGGACGGGAACGGACAGCGACGCCCAGGTCGTGGCCGAGGCCGGCGTCCGGGTCACGATCGACTATTTCGGCGACCGGACGGTCACCGCGATCGAGTGTGACCCGGCGGTGGCCGGCAGTGACGCGCTGCTGGGCGCCCGGGCCGGTTCGGGCTTCCGTACCGCGCTGGACCGGGCCGTGCCCGAGCTGACCGTCGGGGGCACCCTGCCCGGGCTGCTCCTCGACGAGGTGCCCGTGGTCACGCTGATCTCAGGCTCGATGATCGCCCGCATCGTCGGAACGCCGTTCACCGACGTCCGCATGCCCCCGGTCGACGTCTGCGCCGGCTGGGTGGCCGGCGGCGGGCTGGACATCGCCAACCGTGAGGATCCGTCCGCCCTCATGGGCCACGGGCCGAACGCACCCAGGCTGGACGACGACAGTGATCCACTGGGCTGGCACGCCGCACCGCCACTGCCACCCGGCAGCGTCCGGCGGCGGCGCAGGATCGACGTGACACCCGGGCCGCGGCCGGGCGAGGCCGTGGTGGACGCGTTCTTCCGGGACATCTACCGCGACCTGGACGGCTCGGAAGCAATCGTGCACGAGTACGCCGTCGACGCCACGATCGACCTCGCCACCGCGACGGTCCGCGCGGCTCAGGCGACACCCCGCGTCCTGCCGGGCCCGCAGTGCCCGTCCGCCGGGGCGAGCGTCAGCCGTGTCCTCGGCCAGCGCCTGGCCGGGCTGCGCCACGGGCTGCGCTCCTCCATGACCGGGCCGACGACCTGCACCCACCTCACCGACCAGCTCCGCGCGCTCGCCGACGTCCACGCCCTGCTCCCGCTGCTGGCCTGACCGTCACGTCAGAAATTCACGCATCCGTTCACCGACCGTCGCCTTTACCTGATGGTAATCAACACCGTCCACTCGATAGAGATGACGGGCTCGTGTCGCTGTCCACGCACTGTCGGCCAGGAGCCCGTTCATGGATCATTCTTGCCCTTCGCCACGTGGTCGGTCCTTCGTGCGGCGCCTGCTGCTGCCCGTACTCGCCGTAACCATGGCCGGCGGCTTCACCGGGATTGTCGCGGCCCCGGCCTTCTCGGCCTCGCCCGACGTGGTGATCAGCGAGGTTTACGGCGGCGGCGGCAACAGCGGCGCGCCGTATCTCAACGACTTCGTGGAGCTGTACAACCGGGGCACCACGGCGGTCAGCGTTGCCGGCTGGTCCACGCAGTACGCGTCCGCGTCCGGTACGAACTATCTCGTCACCGCGTTGTCCGGCACGATCCAGCCCGGCGCCAGGTATCTGGTCAGGCTCGGCTCCGGCGGCAGCCAGGGCGCCGCGCTGCCCACCCCGGACGCGACCGGCACGACGAACCTGTCGGCCACCTCCGGCAAGGTCGCGCTCGTCACCAGCACCACCGCCCTGACCTGCGGCGGCAACTGCGACACCGCGCCGGGGGTGAAGGACTTCGTCGGCTACGGCGGCGCGAACGACTACGAGACCTCCCCGGCCCAGGCCCTGTCCAACACCACCTCGGCGACCAGGTCGAACCCGGCTACCGACAGCGACAACAACGCGAGCGACTTCGCCAAGGTCAGCCCCACCCCGCAGAACTCCCAGGGTGGCGGGGGCGGCGGCTGCGCCGGCTACACCACCCGCATCCGGGACGTCCAGGGCAGCGCGCACATCTCCCCACGTAACGGCCAGCCGGTGTCCGACGTGCGCGGTGTGGTCACCGCGGTGACGGGCAACGGCTTCTGGTACCAGGACCCGTGCCCGGACGCGAACGACGCCACCTCCGAAGGCCTGTTCGTGTACACCTCCAGCGCGCCCACGGCCACCGTCGGCCAGGAGGTCGCGGTCGGCGGGACCGTCTCGGAGTACCGGCCGGGCGGGTCGGGCAGCACGAACCTGACCACCACGGAGATCACTTCACCGTCCGTCTCCGTACTGGGCACCCGGGCCGTCCCGGCGGTGGCCGTCATCGGCACCGGCGGCCGGGTACCACCGGCCACAGTGATCGACAACGACGCCACGGGCAGCGTCGAGACCTCGGGCACCTTCGACCCCGCCACCGACGGCATCGACTTCTACGAGTCCCTGGAGGGCATGCGCGTCCAGGTGAACAACCCGGTGGCGGTGGGCCCGGCCAACAGCTACAACGAGATCCCGGTGCTCGGTGACGACGGCGCGAACGCGTCCGTGCGCACCACCCGCGGCGGCATCGTGACCCGCCAGACCGACGCCAACCCGGAACGGATCATCCTGGACGACGCCGCGCTGGCCGGCTCCACGCCCGCCGGGGTGAACGTGGGCGACCACTTCTCCGGCCCGGCGGCCGGCGTCCTCGACTACTCCTTCGGCAACTTCAAACTGCTGCTGACCAGCGCGATCAGCCGAGTGGCGGGCGGGCTCACAGCGGAGAGCACCGGTGGGCCGGGCGCCGGGCAGATCTCGGTCGCCACGTTCAACGTGGAGAACCTCGACCCGTCCGACCCGCAGAGCAAGTTCGACGGGCTGGCGCACCAGATCGTGACCAGCCTGGCCGCGCCGGGGATCATCACCGTCGAGGAGGTCCAGGACAACGACGGGGCGACCAACAGCTCGGTGGTGGCCGCCGACCAGACCTGGACCAGGCTGATCAACGCGATCGGTGCCGCGGGCGGGCCGGCCTATACCTACCAGCAGATCAGCCCGGTGGACGATCAGGACGGCGGCGAGCCCGGCGGCAACATCCGCGTCGGTTTCCTGTTCCGCACCGACATCGGGCTCACCTTCGCCCCCGGCACACCCGGCGGCTCCACCACCGCGGTGGCCGTCTCCGACAGCGGCAGCCCCGCCGACCGGGTGAACCTCAGTGTCAACCCCGGCCGGATCGACCCGACCAACTCGGCCTTCAACGCCAGCCGCAAGCCGCTGGTCGGCAAGTTCTCCTTCAACTCCAAGCCACTGTTCGTGATCGCCAACCACTGGAACTCCAAGGGCGGTGACGACCCGCTGTTCGGCCGCTACCAGCCACCGGCCCTCGCCAGCGAGACGCAGCGCAACCAGCAGGCGACGGTGGTGCGGAACTTCGTCCAGTCGATCCTGGCGATCGACAGCCAGGCACGGATCGTGGTGGCCGGCGACCTGAACGACTTCCCCTACTCGGCGCCGGTGCAGACCCTGACCAGCGCCGGCCTGACCGACCTGCCGGCCACCCTGGCCGACGCCGAGCGCTACACCTACGTCTACGAGGGCAACTCGCAGGTCCTCGACCACATCCTGCTCTCCACCGCGCTGGCCGGCGCCGCGCACAGCTACGACGTGGTCCACGTGAACTCCGAGTTCGCCACCCAACAAAGCGACCACGACCCCCAGGTAGCCCACCTCACCCTGCCCTGAGTTTCCGCACCCCGGCGTTTCTCCGCAGCAGGACCTGGTGCCGGTCACCGTACATGGCGGCCGGCACCTCCGAGTCGGCACTCCCAAACAAAAGCGATCATGTTAACGAGTACGTAAGTGGCTGCCCCAGCAACCACTTACACACTCGTTCCGGCGCGGGAGTGCGGTGGGGATAGATCTACAGAATCGATCATGATGCCGTCCGTCGCGACCTCCCTGGCCAGCCCGACGGTCATGGCGCCCCTGGATGCGGCGTATTGGGCTGTCAGGTCCTTTGCGCAGGCAGTGGGGTCGTGCGCCGTTCAGGGATGTGAGGCGCGTGGGTGGCGGCGATGGAGGCTCGCCCCCCCGTTGCGTCCGGAACCGGATGCGCCGGGGCGGGCGGCCGGGCGTCAGCGAAGGGTTTCGGCGATGCGCTGTCGCAGCGTCGCGTCACCGAGGTTGTCGATGGTGCGCCAGGCCGCGTCGGTGACCTCCTCGGTCTGAAGCTGGTGAACGTCGGCGGTGGTGCGGAAGAGGAACCGGACGTCGACGTGCCGGTGCTCCGGCTCGCCCTTGGCGTCGTTGGCGGGGATGGGGTGGACGTCGATGTGGATGGGGTGGACGTCCGCGGGGGTGACCGCGTTGGTGGGGATGCCGGTTTCCTCGGCGAGTTCGCGTAGGGCTGCTTCCAGTAGCGAGGTGTCCTGGGTCTCCAGGTGGCCGCCGGGCAGGAGCCACGTGTCGAGTGCTCGGTGGTGGATGTGCAGGATGCGTCCGTCGGCGTCGGCGAGGATCGCGCCGGCGGTCGCGTGGCCGCGGAACTCCCCGCGGGAGGTGAGGTCGGCGCCGGTGTCGAGGAGGTCGAGAACGGGCGCGAGGCCGGGTTTCTCCTCGGGGTGGGTGTCGAGGTAGGTGGTCAGGGTGGCGCGGATGTGGTCTGCCGTGATGGCCAAGTTGATCACCTGTTGAAGTAGGAGAGCCAGATAGCCGCGATCGCGGCGCGGTCGGCGGCGGGAACCTCGTGCATACCGGGAGTGAGATCGCCGCGGGTGAGCATCCTGATCCCGGCGAGTATCTCGGCTTGGACCAGGTAGGCGTCCCCCGACTCGCAGGATCACGGCGCTCGCTACGGCCGCTCGAACTCCCCGGCCCTCGCGCCGCCCAGGAAGGCATCCCACTCACGCGGTCGCGATACAGCTCATCAAGCAGCTGCCCTTCCCCATCACCGCTCCTCCCCAGACCCCACACGTGTGGCGGGACGACTACACCCCGGAGACGGACGACCTCACCTCGCCCCGGCCGATCCCCGAGGAACTGCAGAAGCAGAACTGGTCACCCGGGCCGTACGACCAGGGGCTCATCGACGCGCTGCGGGCCAAGCTGGCGGCCGACCACCCGTCGGTGACGAGCCTCTAGACGAGTAGGTCCGAACGGTTGGGTCGGTCAGTGGCCGTAGGCGATCAATGATCGGGTGACGGGCGCGGCGGTCTTGTTGTTGTGCCAGATCGCCGCGGCCATCGCCAGTAGCCGCTGGCGACCCGGATCGCGACGCCCTCGAAGGTTCGGCCGCCGTGTTGTTCCAGGTCAGGCTGCCCTTTGAGGGTGTCGTTGACCGACTCGACCAGGTGTCGGCGCGCGCCCACACCTCACCCTGCCGCACGCCGCAGGTCCTCCAGCCTGGCATACTCGGCCGCCAGGTAGTCCGGGGTGACGCCCAGGGCGGCGTTGCGCTGCTGCTGGCGGGCGAACCGGACGGTCCAGATCGACTCGGCCAGCATCTTGTCCACCCACGCCGACAGCGTCATCCCGGCGGACACGGCCGACGGAAAGATGTTTCGTAGTGTTTTGTCATAAAGTTTCATTGAATTTAAGAATGATGCGGATGAAGCACCCGTAGCGGCTGGTTCCGGGGCTGTCGAGGCAGGACGAACGATCCGGGGTCGGGCCGATGCCCGACAGGCCTGTCGTGGACGTCGTAGACATCGGGGGCGTCATGGCCTGCCAGGCGCGCCTGGTTCGCGGGCGGCTACCGCGGTTGGCGTGATCGGGCGTGATCGGGTATGTGTCCGTTGCGCTCGTGGGCATGTCCTACGAAGGCACGTCCCGCGGCTCCGAAGAAGACGACCCCGAAGAAGGCGGCGAAGAGGGCCGCGATGACGGGACGGTGTCCTCGACGGCGGCTATGAACTCGGTGGCGAGGGAGGCCAGGGCGTCGTAGTGCCGGTGGTAGCCGTACCGCTGCCGCAGGGTGCCCCAGTCGTTGAACTCCGCCGCCTCCGCGATCTCCGTCGAGTCCGGGATCCGGGAGCTGAACACGCGCAGGCCGGTCTCCTTGCCGGAGCGGGCCAGGTAGTCGGCGGTCTGCCGGTGCAGCGAGACGTTCGCCCGGTACTTGCTGACGACCAGGCCGACGGCGGGGATGACCCGGCCCACGCTCGTGGCGAACTTCTGGATCCTGGACCGTATCTGCGGAATTCCGTACGTGGACATGACGTCCGGGATCGTCGGGACAATGTAGCCGTGCGAGATCCGCAGCCCGTTCAGGGTGAGCACGCTCAGGTTCGGCGGGCAGTCCACGAGGATGTAGTCGTAGTCGTCGGCGATCTTCTCGATCTGCCGGTGCAGCAGCTCCACCGGGTTGTGGCCGCCGACGGCGGCGGGCGGCCCGGCGGCCGACAGCAGCCTGTCCTGGAGGTCGATGAGGTCCAGCGAGGAGGCCAGCAGGTCGACCTGGGTGACGCTGGCCACCGGGGAGACATCCCGCTGCAACGCCTGGTGGACGTCGAAGAGGCCGCCGGCCGGGCCCGGGTCCACCGCGTCCCGGAAGAGCGTCGCGAGCGTCCGGCCGGAGTCGTTGAGCTCCTGCCAGCGCGCTTCGCCGATCATGAAGACGGTCAGGTTCGTCTGCGGGTCGAGATCGATGATCAGTACTCGCCTGCCGTGCTCCCCGGCCAGAATCTCCGCCAGGGCCGCGGTGATCGTCGTCTTGCCGACGCCTCCCTTGAGGTTGATCGTCGAGATGATGTGCGTCAACGTCGTTCCCCCGCCTACCCTCACCGGCGCGGGGCCGCCGCGGTGAGATCCGACCAGATGAACCGCCACGATAGCGCGCACCTCCGATCATGGTGACGGCCCGGGACGGGCTGACGAGCCCACAGCCGCGTCGCCGTCGTCCCTCCGGTCACGCGGGCGGCCTCCCCGGCCGCGGATCCGTCACCTCAGGATGACGGATCCGCGGTCGTCCTGCGCCGGCTCACCTTCGGCTCGATCCGACGGATCATGTACGCGGTCAGTACCAGTGCGGCGACGCCCACCCCCATCCCGGCGAGGATGTCGAGGAACCAGGTGGATCCGCTGTGCTCCCACAGCGGATCCGGCGGATCGCCCCGGGGCCCGACGCGGCCGAGCTTGGCGACCTCGTTGAGGTTGGCGGTCGAGCCCAGCGCGGCAAAGCCCCAGCGGGCCGGCGCGATCCAGCTCACCTGTTCGAGCACCGGCCGTCCCACCGCCGACACCAGGCCCCCGGAGAGCACGAGCTGGGCCATGGTGACCAGCACGAGCACGGGCATGGTCTTGTCGGCGTTGTCCACCAGCGTCGACACCAGCAGCCCGATCATCATCGATGACAGCGCCGCCACGACCACCGCGATCAGACACTCCCCGAGGGGCGAGCCGAGCAGTACCGCATCGGCCGGCAGGCGCCCGAGTAAACCGATCAGGGTGAACACCACGCACTGACAGGTGGTGATCGCGGTCAGAACCGCGATCTTCGAGCCGAGGTAGGCGGTGCGCGACAGGCCGATCGTGCGCTCCCGCCGGTAGATCGGCCGCTCCTTGACGATCTCGCGCACGGAGTTCGCCATCCCCATGAAGCACGCGCACAGCACGAGCACGACCAGCACCTTGGTCGCGTCCGGATTGGGCTCCCGCAACGGCGCCAGACCGTCCTTCGCCGGGATGACCCTTGGGATGATCCCGAGCAGGAACGGGAACGCGATGATCAGTCGCAGGTAGGAGCGGTCCGCGAACACGACCCGCAGGTACCGCCTGACCAGCGTCGAGAGCTGCGCCGTCACCGGCTGCTGGCGGATGCCGGGCAGCAGCGCCGGCGGGCGGCGCACGACCGGCGCGACAACGGCGGACGGGACGTAGTACTCGGACGCGCGGAAGCGGGCCGCGAGCACGTCGCCCGGGGTCGCCTCCAGCTCCCGGAAGACGGCCACGAACTCCTTGAAGTCCTTCTTGCCGAAGAAGCGCAGCGCACCCTCGCTCGGGCCGAAGTAGGCCACGTGGCCGCCGGGAGCGAGCACCAGCAGGTAGTCACAAAGATCAAGAAACAAAACACTGTGCGTGACCACGATCACCGTACGGCCCTCGCCGCCGGTAGCGGCGCCCGCGGCGGCACCGGCCGCGCCGTCGCTGCCGTGGGCGAGCCCGTGCAGCGCCTCCATCACCGACTGGTCGTTCGCCGGGTCAAGGCCGGAGGTGGGCTCGTCCAGGAACAGCAGGGTCGGGCGGG
>NZ_CEVIVC010000009.1:55143-60150 GCF_982290645.1 Protofrankia sp. CiP1_Cm_nod4 | reverse complement strand
GCTGCCCGCCCGACAGCCGGCTCACCGGCGTGTCGGCATGGCCGTGCAGCCCGAGCTGGGAGATGACCTCCCGGACCCGGCTGCGCCGCTCCTCCACCGTCGTGTCCGCGGGGAAGCGCAGCTCGGCGCCGTACTCCAGGGCCTGGCGGACGGTGAGCTGACCGTGCAGCGGGTCGGCCTGCGGGACGTAGCCGATCCGGCGGCGCAGCTCGTCGTACTCGGCGTAGAGATCCCGACCGGCGTAGCGGACCACGCCGGCGTCTGCCGGGCGGAACCCGGTGAGCGCGTTGAGTAACGTCGACTTGCCCGCGCCGCTCGGGCCGACGACGCCGAGCAGCGACCGGGCCGGCAGCCGGAACGTGACGTCGTGCATGAGCTGCTTGGGGCCGGCCCACACCGACAGGCTCTTCACCTCGAAGGTGACGTCGCCGCCGTCGACGTACTCGACCAGCGTGCCGCCGTCGAGCTGGAACAGGTGGTGCCCGATCGCGATGACGTCACGCTGCGCCACGAACGCCTGGGCCACCCGCTGACCGTTGACGAACGTGCCGTTGGCCGACCCCAGATCGACGACCTCGACGGCGACGCCGGCAGCGTTATCACCTTCCATGATCTTACCGTTACCTTGATCGCCGACGATGGCACCACCGGCCCTGCTGCCGCCCACGCCGCTACCGCCCACGCCGCCGTCGACCCGGCGCTGCGGGCCGATCCGGAGCTGGGCATGGTGTCGAGAGGCCAGTAAGTCGTCCACGACCACGTCGTTGTCCTGGGAGCGGCCCAGCATCATCCGCCCGGGACGCAGCCGGTGGACCCTGCGGTCGTGGCCCACCACCTGATGTTGGGACGTTGACACGTCGTCGTCGGCCGCACCGCCCCGGAGCACCCGCCCGGCCCGCGGGCCGCTGGCGTCACCAGCGCCGGCCAGCGCGGTCAGCGGGTCGCCAGGCCGCTCCGTCCAGCCCGGCGGCTGCGGGTGAGGAGCGGAGCGCGGCACGAAAACGATCTCCGGCCCGTCCGCGGCGCCAAGGCGGATCCGGACCTGACCACCATGTGAGGTGACGTTGACGTTGCCCACCCGCCTGCCGTCACGCCACAGGCCGTTGGCGCTGGTGTCACGCACCAGCCAGCCGTCGGTGCCCGACTCCAGGATCAGATGCCGTCGGGACACGCGCCGGTCGACGACAACGACATCGGCCTGACGTGCCCGCCCGACCACATACGGCCCAGCCCCCGCGAGGACAACCTGCCCGTCCGGGGTGTCGACCTGCAGCGCGGTCCCATCCACCTGCTCATCTCCCCCCGCGGCCGGAGGTTGGCGGCCACCGGGCCAGTCGCTACCGGCGTCCTTCGCCGGAGCGATCATAACTGCCGCATCCGCACGGAATCGGGGGTTTCGACCGAACGGGCCGGCCGGCGACAACGCGGCCGGCGGCGGTGTGACCGGTGGTGCAACCAGCGACACGACGAGTGGCTCGACCAGCGCTCCGACGGCTCCGACGGCTCCGACGGTGGTCGTGACCAGCGGCAGGCCAGCGCGGAGGCGGTCGGATATCCGACATCGGATGCCGAGTGCCGGACGCCGCCTCGTCGGTGCCGCGGCCGCGCCGTCGTGTCGTCAGCGTCGTCCGTGTCATCACCTTCACTCGAGCGACGGCCTCCGCCTCGGAGATCATCCGGTGCCGCGGCATGTACGCTGTCCCCGTCCGGGGGAAAACTTCGGAAAAATTACGGAGCGGCCCCCTTGTCCGTACTGAAGCGTTTTCCTGTCCTGACGGCCGGAATTATCCTCTGTACGACGCTGGCCGGAATGGTCGTGTGGTCGCTGCCGGACCTGGCAGGCCGCCCGCCGGCACGGCAGCCGGCAGTGGCGTCGACCACCTCCGCAGCCGTCCCCGCAGCCGTCCCCGTCACCGCTCCTACCGGTGCGGCGCCAGCAGGCGGCGCGGCGGCCGGCGCGTCCGGCGGTGTGGAAAAAACCGGCGGCGCGAATACCGGCGGCGCGAATACCGGCGCGGCCAGGCCGCCCGGTTTCGGCCGGGCCGGCAAGCTTGTGTTCGGCCTCGGCCCCTCCCTCGACAGCGACTCGGCCTCACCCGTCGCCGACCAGCTGGGAATGTTCACGACCTGGTACAACAGCCCCAATGACTTCGGTTTTCTCACCGACTGGTCGAAGGACCTGATTCCGCGGGTCTACGCCGGTGGGCGCGCGATCCATCTCGTCGTGTGGCTCGGCGGGGCGGGCAGGGTCACCACCGTGCAGACCAGGTACGGGCCGGCCTGCGGGCGGGACTACCCCCTATCGTCGTCGTTCCTCAGCGACACCCGCCGGCTCGCCCAGATATTCGGCGGCGCGGCGGACGGGCCGCCGCTGTACGTCACACTGTTCACCGAACTGCAGACCTACCCGTGCAAGGCCAACACCTGGGCCGCCACCCCGGAGGTGACGAACTACTACCTCAAGCTCAAGGACCAGTACACCGCCGCCATGGGAATCTTCCGCTCGACAGCGCCGAACGCCCGGATCTCCCTCGGCTGGGGTGGCTGGCAGGCCCGCTGGGACGACCCCGGGAAGGGCGGCGGGAAATCACTGATCGGGTATTTCGACGACGTGCTGCGGCAGTCGGACTTCCAGAGCTTCCAGGCGATGGACTCGAAGAACAACGTCGACGACATCCGTGACATGACCCGAATCCTCGGGAAATACGGCCCGGTCATGGTCGCGCACTACAAACCCGACGACGGCTCGGCGGACACCTGGCACAACGATCTGCGGGCGGTTTTCACCGACGACTACATACGCCAGGTCACCGGCGCCGGCCTGTTCGCGTTCAGCCTGATGGACAGCGAACACCTGACCGCCGACACCGAATCCCTGCGGCTCGTCCGCGACGCCGCCACCCGCTACGGCACCCGAACCGGTTAGCGCACCGTCGCGCAGGTCTCCGCCGCCAGCCGGCCGCTGAAACACGATTCAGACATATCGAGATCAGAATCAGCCCGCATGATGCCGATGTCTGCCGCCGCGACCTGCCCCGCCCTACCAGGCGGTCATCGGCGCCGCCGATCGTCGGATCAGCGTCAGAGCCGGCCGAGGTCGAGCTTCACGGGGAAGGGTGCCGTGGTGTCGAGCACACCGACGAACACCTCCGCGTTCCGGTAGGTCCTGGTCGCCGGGTCGAGGACATGGGTGTACACCAGCGGAGCACCGGTGGCGGACCCCTCGATCCGCCAGTAGTAGGCAATGCCGGATCTGGCGTACTGGTCCGCCTTCACGATCCTGTCCGTGGTCTCCGAACCCGGCGAGACGATCTCCGCAATCAGCAGCACGTGCTCCGGACGGGTGGGCGTGACATCGATCGTGTCCGCGCGGTACACCACGACATCCGGACGCCGATTGGTCAGCGGCACGTCCTGCAGCCGGACGTCGAAGTCCGTATCGGCGTTCCAGTCCGCCCCGCCGGCCGTGTCCAGGGCATTCGCGAGGATCCGGGCCAGCCGGTTGTGCCGCATGGACGCGCTGGGGCTTACAACGATCATTCCATCCACGATCTCGATGCCCGCGCACTGGTCCTCGGACCAGGAGTCATACTGCTCCGCAGTGATCTGTTCGTGCATACATGCGGGAGCGACCATCTCCGCGGCCATGGCACACCTCCTGCGAACCCACGCGGCAGACCTGGGGCTGCCTGACGCCGGGACGTGCCTGACGCCGGGACGTGTCCGACGCCGCGCGCCGCTGGGATCAAGCATACCGTGAGCTCTGCGCGGTCCCCACGCTACGGCGGGGACCGCGCAGAGCACCCGGGAATCCGGGGCGAGGATGATGGCCACGGCGCTTTCCACGGGCCCGGCGGGCGATCCCGGGAACAGGGATCCGGGCGATGCGGAGGAGCATGCAGCGGTTCGAGGACCGGTGGGTGGTGTCGGCGAGCGACGTCGTCGACGCGCTCGAGTGCGGGCACCGGCTCGCGCTGTCGCACGCCCACGCGGCCGGGGTACGGCTGGACGACGACACCACCGGCGAGCCGATCACGGCCGGTGAAGCGGACGAACTGCTGGTCCGCCACGGTGACGCGCACGAACGGCGGTGGCTCGCGCACTTCGTCGGCATCTTCGGCGCCGACGCCGTCGCGATGATCGAACGCCCCGAGAGCGGTCTGGCCGCGCTGGAGGCCGCCCGGGAGCAGACCCGTGCGGCCGTCGCGGCCGGGGCCGCCGTTATCTACCAGGCGGTGCTCTTCGACGGCTCCTACCAGGGACGGCCCGACTTCCTGGTCGCCACGCACCTCGACCCGGTCACCGGCGCGCGCACCGGCGAGGCCGTGCCCGGCCGCTACGAGCCGTACGACGCCAAGCTCGCCCGGCACGCCCGTCCCGCGGCCGTGGTGCAGCTGGCCTCCTACGCCCGGGCGCTGCCGACGATCGGGGTGGCCGCCGCGCGGCGCATCCACCTGTTACTCGGCGACGGCCGGCTGGAGTCGCTGCGGGTCGAGGACGTCGCGCCCATGGTCGACCACGCCCGGGGCAGGCTGACCGCGCAGCTCGAGCACCCGCCCGCGGCCCCCCGGCCGTCCTGGGGCGATCCGCGGCCCGCCTGCGGGGCCTGCGCGTTCGCCGCCCACTGCGAGCGGGGCCGGGAAGCCGCCCGTGACCTGTCGCTGGTCGCCGGCCTGCGCACGGACCAGCGGCGCAAGCTGCGGGCCGCCGGCATCACCTCGGTCGAGGAGCTTGCCGCCGCGGGCGACGAGCGGCGCCCCGCCTCGATGGCGGCGGCGACGTTCGCCGGGCTGCGGCTCCAGGCACAGTTACAGATCATCCAGGACGCGACCCGCACCGACGAGGACCGGACCGGCACGGTGACCGTCCGGGTGGTCGCGCCCGACGGGCTCGCGTCCCTGCCGGCGCCGGATCCCGGCGATATCTACTTCGACATGGAGGGCGACCCGTACGCGCTGGACAACGCCGGTCTGGAGTACCTGTTCGGCGCCGTCACCCTCGACGTCT
>NZ_CEVIVC010000009.1:52353-55033 GCF_982290645.1 Protofrankia sp. CiP1_Cm_nod4 | reverse complement strand
GCCGCCGTTGACAGCGGCGCAGACGTCGAGGAGACGGGCGGCTCCGGCCCCGCGGCGGGCTTCGCCGCCGATGCCGTGGAGGTCTTCCACCCGTTCTGGGCGCACGACCGCGCCGAGGAGAAGCGCGCGTTCGAGCGGTTCGTCGACTGGGCGCTGCAACGGCTCACCGATCATCCCCGGGCGCACATATATCACTACGCACCGTATGAACCGAACGCGCTCAAGCGGCTCGCGGCCAGGCACGGCACCCGCGAACGGCAGGTGGACGCCCTGCTCGCCGGGCACCGGCTGGTGGACCTGTACACGGTCGTCCGGCGCAGCCTGAAGATCTCCCAGCGCTCGTACTCGATCAAGTATCTGGAGCCGCTGTACCTGCCGGGGGCGCGCGGCGCCGGGGTCAAGACCGCCGTCGACAGCATCGTCGCCTACGAGAACGTCCTGGCGCACCGCGCGGCCGGCGAGCGGGCGGCCGCCGAGCACGTCCTCCACGAGATCGCCGAGTACAACCGGGTCGACTGCGTGTCCACCCATCGCCTGCACCGCTGGCTGCTCGGCCTGCGCGCGGCCGAGGGGATCACGCCCGCGCCGGCGGCGGACGCCGAGGAGGCCGCCGCCGACACGACGCCGGATCCCACCGACGCGACCGTTGACGCGCTGCTCGCCGGCCTGCCCGAGGACCCGGCGGCCTGGAGCGACGACGAGCGGGCCCGGGCGCTGCTGGGGGCCGCCGTCGGCTACCACCGGCGGGAGAACAAGCCCGCCTGGTGGGAGTTCTTCGCCTGGCTCAGCGCCGACCGGGCCGCGCTGGAAGCCGACGACGGCTGCGCCGTCCCGCTGGAATGGGCCGTTGTCGAGGGCTGGAGCACCCCCACCGGACGGCAGAAGAAGGCCCGGCGCGGACTGCTCGCCTCGCTCGACCCCGACCGCACCCATCCGTTCGCCACCGGTGAGCGAGTCCGGCTGCTCTATCCGGACGCCGTCGGTAACGGTGCTGTCAGCCAAGCCGGTAACGGCGCCGCCGGCGGCCGCACCCGGGACGCCGAGATCGAACGCGGCGAGCCCGACCGGCTGCTCGTCCGAGAGACCGCGGCGCCGGAGGACAACGACGCCGAACCGCCACTGGCGGTGCTGCCCGGCCCGCCGGTGCGCCCGGAACCCAAACCGGCGGCGATCGCCGAACTCGCGCGGACGGTGGCCGCCGCCCTGCCTCCCCCGAGCCTGGTGCCCGCCCCGCGGCGGGCCGGGCCGGAGCTGCCGGGCGGAGCGGCCATGGACCTGCTGCGCCGGCGCCCGCCGCGGCTGGCCGGCCGGCCCGCCAGGCGTGCCGGGCGTGCCGGGCTGCCGGATCCGGCCGAGCACGGCGGGGATCTGATCGCTACCGTGCTCGCCGCCGTCGACGCCCTGGACAACTCCTACCTCGCGGTCCAGGGGCCGCCCGGCGCCGGCAAGACCTATCTGGCCGGCAGGCTGATCCGCCATCTGGTCGGGACGGGACGCACCGTCGGGGTGTGCTCGACCAGCCACAAGGCGATCGAGAACACCATGCTCGCCGCGATCGGCCCCACCGCCGCAGCAACCGTGAGTGATCAGGCGTCCACGGACGGTGCGACACCCGCCGGGCGGGGCATCGCCGCGGCGAAGAAGCTGCGCTCCGGCCGGAAGCCCGACCCGGACACGCCGTGGGACACCCCGCGCGACATCCGGGCGCTGGCATCCTGGCGCGCCGCGCACCCGGACGGGCACCTCGTCGGCGACACCGCCTGGGCGTTCGCCAACCCTGCGCTGCGCGCGGAGCCGTTCGACGTAATGATCATCGATGAGGCGGGCCAGTTCGCGCTCGCCGACACCCTGGCCGTGGCCGGCGCCGCGCGCAGCCTCGTGCTGCTCGGCGACCCGCAGCAGCTCCCGCAGGTCGTCGCGGGCATCCACCCGGACGGCGCGGACGCCTCCGCCCTGTCCCACCTGCTCGGCCAGGAGGAGATCATCCCGGCCGAGTTCGGCTACTTCCTGGACCTGACCCGGCGGATGCACCCGCGGGTGTGCGCACCGGTGTCGGCGCTGGCCTACCAGGGACGCCTGCACGCGCACCCGGTCGCCGCCGGCCGCCGCGTCGACGGTGTGGCAGCCGGCCTGTACCTGCACGACGTGGTCCACCATGGCAGCACCACCCGGTCCGACCCGGAGGTGGACGCCGTCCGTGACCTGCTCACGGGCATCCTCGGCCGGCGCTTCGTCGACGGGGAGACCGAGCGCGTCCTGCGCGCCGACGACGTGCTGGTGGTGGCGCCCTACAACCGGCAGGTACGCGCGATCGAGCACGCGCTGGGCAGGGCCGGCATCCACGGGGTCCGGGTCGCCACGGTGGACCGCTTCCAGGGGCAGGAAGCACCGGTGGCGATCATGTCGCTGACGACGTCCAGCGCGGCGGAGGCCCCGCGCGGGCTGGAGTTCCTGCTCTCGCGCAACCGGATGAACGTCGCGCTGTCCCGGGCGCAGGTGCTCGCCGTCCTGGTGATGTCACCGGCGCTGCTGGACGCCGCTCCCCGGACAGTGGACGAGCTGCGCCTGCTCGCGGGCCTGGTCCGGCTGCGGACTGACGCCCGGACCGGCCTCACCGACCAGGTGTCCGTACCGGCCGGCTGACCAGCCTGCCGGGCCTGCCGGGCCTGCTGTGTCCGCT
>NZ_CEVIVC010000009.1:22242-51879 GCF_982290645.1 Protofrankia sp. CiP1_Cm_nod4 | reverse complement strand
CGGTGGCCGGCCGCGCTGGCCGTCCTCGTCGCGTTCTGCGGGCTGTCCGTCCTGCTCTTCCGCGACGGCTGGACCGATCTGGGCGGGACCGTCTATGGCGGCGGTGACGCCGTGCTGTTCTCCTGGTACCTGGGGTGGACGCCGTACGCGCTCACGCACGGGCTGAACCCGTTCGTCACGCAGTTCCTGAACGTGCCGGACGGCGTCAACATCATGTGGAGCACCGGTGTGCCGCTGCTCGGCGTGCTGGCCGCGCCGGTCACGATGCTGGCCGGCCCGCTGGTGGCCTTCCAGGTGCTCACGACGCTGGCGCCGGCGCTGTCGGGCTGGGCGATGTTCCTGGCGGTGCGCCGCTGGACGGCCGCGCTGCCCGCCGCCGTCGCCGGGCTGCTGTACGGCTTCGGCCCGTACATGATCGGTGCTTCCTACGGGCACCTGCACCTGTCGTTCGTGCCCTTCCCGCCGATCCTGCTGCTGCTCATGGACGACCTGCTCGTCCGGCAGCGCAACACCCGGCGGACCGGTGTCCTGCTCGGGGTGGCCGTGGCCGCCCAGGCGCTGATCAGCGAGGAGGTGCTGGCGACCTCGGCAGTGGTCACCGCCATCGCCATCGCCATCCTGTGCCTGCGGCACCGCGACCAGGTCCGCGCCCGCGCGGGGGCGGCCATCCGCGGGCTCGCCATCTGCGCCGGTGTCGCCACGGCGGCGCTGGCCTGGCCGCTGGCCACCCAGTTCTTCGGCCCGCAACGGGTGCACGGCTCGATCCAGCCGCCGGACGTCGCCGTCTCCGACCTGCTCACGTTCGTCACGCCCACGCCCCTGCAGGCCTTCGGGCCGGACTTCGCCGTCCGGGAGAGCCTGACGTTCACCGGCAACGCGGTGGAGGTCAGCGGCTATCTCGGCCTGCCCCTGCTGGCTCTGCTGCTGTTCATCGCGGTGCGGCTGCGGCGCAACCGGCTGGTCGCCCTGTGCGTGCCGCTGGCGGCCGCCGCCGCGGTCCTCTCGCTCGGCCCGCACCTGCACGTCGGCGGGCACAACACCGGTATCCCGCTGCCGTGGCGCGTGCTGGAGCTGGGGCCGGTGCTGCACAACGCGCTGCCGTCCCGGCTGTCGCTCTACGTCGCGCTCGCGGCCGGCATCATGATCGCTATATGGCTGGACCAGGCACGGCCACCTCGTATCCGTGCTATCACCGTCGGTGTGTCCGTCGCCGCCCTGGTCCCGCTGGTGCCGGCGTCCCTGCTCGCCTTCTCGCCGGCCACTCCCGCGTTCTTCACCGGCCCGCGGGTGAGCAACGCCCTGCCGGAAGGGTCGACCGCGCTCGTCGTGCCCTACCCGTACCCGCAGCAGAACGTGGCGATGCTCTGGCAGGCTCAGGCGGGCTTCCGGTTCGCCATACCCGGCTGCTACTGTACGGTTCCTGACCGTAATGGACGTTCCAGCTTCCACCCGGAGCCGGACCCGCTCAACTCGGCCCTCATCGATGTCGCGGCAGGCACCATCACCGCTGACGACGCGCTGCGGCGGCCCGGGCTGCGGGCCACCTTCGACCGCTTCGACCTGGACGCGATCATTCTCGGCCCGAGCGACCACCACGACGAGCTGGTGAAACTACTGACCGGACTGGCCGGCGGCCCCGGCCGCCACGTCGACGGCGTCGATCTGTGGCCGCTCGGCACACCCTGACACCGCGATATCCTGGCACCGCGATGTCCTGACAGCACAGTGTCCTGTGGCACGTCCTGTGGCACCGCGATGCCATAACGTCGCAATGTCTTAACGTCACGGTGCCACAACGTCGAATGCGCCGGGCGGGACGCGGGTAGGCCGTGTCCGATGGATGTTGGTGGCTGCGGGTGGCCGTCTCGGCGCTGCTCGCACGACCGGGCGTCCGTCGCAGCCAGCCCGAGCCAGGGCGGGGCCGAGGCCGGCTGCCCGCGCTGTTTACGACCATGAATGGAGACCGGATGGCAGAGATCAAGGTGACCGTGACGCGGGTTGTGACCGCCGAGCCCACCGCCGTCATCGAAGCGCTCGGCGACTACAAGGGCGTCCGGGCCGAGACCTGGCCAGAGACGATCACGGACTACGAGGTGCTGGAGGGCGGCACCGGCGCCGGCACCCGGATCCGCTACCAGCTGCGCGCGACCCGCAGCCGCGTCCGCACCGTCGACGCGGTCGTCTCCGCGCCCGAGCCCGACCGGACCCTGGTCGAAGCCGACCAGAACTCCACCCTGCGGACCGTGTGGACGGTGCAGCCGGCCGGCTCGGGCACGACCCGGGTGTCGGTGGAGACGAGCTGGGCCGGCGCGAGCGGCATCGGCGGGTTCTTCGAACGGACCTTCGCGCCGATCGGCATCCGCAGGCTGTACAACGGCGTCCTCGACAAGATCACCCCCCGCCTGAGCTGATACCCGCACAACCAGCCCACATGTCACGCTGCTTTGCGCGGGTACTCGAAGTGGCCGCAGCATCGCGACATGGACAGCGAGAAGCGCTCGGGCGGGACGGCCGTGCGCCGGCTGCCGGCCCACGGGCTCGCCGGGCTGGCCGGGGCGGTCCCGGCGTTCGCCTTCCCGGCGCCGGGGGTGTGGGTGCTCGGTTTCGTCGGGCTCGTGCCGCTCATGCTGGTCGTCCGCGCCGCCCCGACCAGGCGGGAGGCGGCCGTACGGGCCTGGTGGGGCGGCACCGGGTTCTTCCTGGCGGCCTGCTACTGGCTGGCTCCGAACACCGGCCCGTTCCTGCTCGTACTCACCGCGATACTGGGCGCGACCTGGACGCTGTGGGGTGTGACGGTGTGGGCGGCCCTGCGCCAGCCCCCTTCAGCCCGCGGGCTCGCGTGGGCGCTGCTGGTCGTGCCGTCGGCGTGGGTGGCCGGCGAGTTCCTCCGATCATGGCAGGGGCTCGGCGGGCCGTGGGCGCTGCTCGGCGCGAGCCAGTGGAACAGCCGGCCGGTGCTGGCGCTCGCCTCGCTCGGCGGCGTGTGGCTGCTCAGCTTCGTGCTGGCTGCCGTCGGGCTGGCCCTGGCCGCGGCGGGAATCCCGGGCGCGGCGGCCGGCAGACGGATCACCGCCTGTCTGGCGGCAGCCGGGATCGTCATCCTCGCCGTCAGCGGCGCGGCAATGCTGAGGCCCGTCCCCCCGGCGGCCGGGACGCTGCGTCTCGGCGGCGCCCAGCCGGGTGTCGTCCACGCTCCGGAAGCCCGGTTCACCGCGAGCGAAGCCGCCACCCGGCGTCTCGCGGGCAGCGGTGCCGACCTGGTCGTCTGGGGTGAGAGCAGCGTCGGTTTCGACCTCGCCGACGATCCCGCCCACCTGGCCCGGATCGAGGCGGCGGCCCGCGCCGTCGGCGCCGACATCCTGGTCAACACCGACGCCCGCCGGGCCGGAACCCTCGGCGCACCGGGCGATGTGTTGGGCGCACATGGCTCACCAGCCCCACCGGGCTCCGCCGAAGGGCCGGCCCGCGACGATGACGGCAGCCTGGAGCGGGCACGTCCACCTGGTTCGCCAGGCCCACGAGAGCGGCCGGGGGCGCCTGGCGGCGGGATCTACAAGACAGCGGTCCTCATCGGCCCGGACGGGCCGCGCGGCCGCTACGACAAGACGCGCCTGGTGCCGTTCGGCGAGTACATCCCGCTGCGCCCGGTGTTCGGCTGGCTGTCATCAGTGACCGAAGCAGCTGCGGAGAACCGCCGGACGGGCCATCAGCTCACCATCATGCGGACGGCGGGCGTGCGCTTCGGGACGTTGATCTGCTTCGAGTCGGCCTTTCCCGACCTGGGACGCCGGCTCGCCCGGATGGGCGCGGAAGTGATCGTCGTGCAGTCGGCGACATCGACCTTCCAGGACAGCTGGGCGCCCGCGCAGCACGCGAGCCTCGCCGCGCTGCGCGCCGTCGAGTCGGGACGCCCGGTCGTGCACGCCACGCTCACCGGCGTCTCCGCCGTGTTCGACGCGTCCGGCCGCGAACTCGTCCGTCTCGGCACCCGTGAACGCGGCCCCTACCGCACCGACATAGCGCTCGCGACCAGGCAGACCCTCTACGACCGCTTCGGCAACTGGGTCCCGGCCGTTTCACTCATCGCCCTGTCCACCGCCGGCATCACCACCGCCCTGCACGCCACCCGGCGACCACGACGTTCGCGGGGAGCGCCGGCATGAACACGCGGCCTCCGAGTCCGGAGGCTCCCGGCCCGGGGGCCGGGCACTCGCGAATTCCGCGCCCCGAAGCCCCGCGCGCTGAGGCCCTGTCACCAACAGCCCTGTATCCGGGGGTGGTACGGCTGCCCTCGCCGGCCGAGGAGCTGGATGACGAGCGGTTCGCCCGGCACGGGGTCCGGGTGCTGCTCAAACGCGACGACCTCGTCAGCCCCGTGCTACCGGGCAACAAGTGGCGCAAGCTGAAATACAATCTGGTGGACGCGGCGGCGTCCGGGAAATCGACGATCCTGACCTTCGGCGGGGCGTTCTCCAATCATGTCCGGGCGACGGCCGCCGCCGGCGCGCTTTTCGGTTTCACCACCATCGGCGTCATCCGCGGCGAGGAACATCTGCCGCTGAACTGGTCGCTGTCGGCCGCCGTCGCCCACGGCATGCGGCTGGCCTACCTGGACAGGTCGACGTACCGCCGGAAAGACGAACCGGACGTGCTCGCCGGCCTGCGGGCGCGCTTCGGCGACTTCTTCCCGCTGCCGGAGGGCGGCAGCAACCCGGCCGGCGTCCGCGGCTGTGCCGAAATTCTGGACGAGGTCGAGCCGGATGTCGACATCGTCACCTGCGGCTGCGGCTCGGGCGGCACCCTGGCCGGTATCGCGGCGAGCCTGCGCCCCGGCCAGCGGGCCATCGGATTCTCCGCGCTCAAAGGCGGCCGGTTCCTCCAGGACGTCGTCGGTGACCTCCAACGTGCCACCTTCGGCCACGCCACCGACAACTGGCGGATCGAGTGCGACTTCCACTTCGGCGGTTTCGCGCGCCGCCCGCCGGATCTCCAGCGGTTCATCGACGACTTCGCCGGACGCCACGGCATCGCCCTGGAACCGGTATACGTCGCGAAGATGATGTACGGTCTGCTCGAGCTGGCCCGCCGCGGCACGATAACCCCCGGCAGCACCGTCCTGGCCGTCATCACCGGCCCGGCCGATCACCCGACGGGAGCGCGCGGCGGGCCGTAACAGGAGATCCGGGCCGGCGGGCGCGGCGCGGACACAGCCATGTCGGGCTGTGGACAGCGGCCCACTCTGTTTTGGTGGCGGCTGGGCGTGGTTCACTCGTCACGCCCGCGAGTGAAGTGTTCCCAGTCGGCGATCCGCGGGCGGGCCTGGGGGGACAGGTGAGCGGGAGCGAACACGCGGACGTCGTGGTTGTCGGTTCGGGATTCGGTGGCGCGGTGACCGCCTGCCGTTTCGTCGAGGCGGGCTACAGCGTTGTTCTGTTCGAGCGTGGGAAGGCGTATCCACCGGGGTCGTTCGCCCGTTCGCCGACCGACATCGCGACGAACTTCTGGGACCCGAGCCAGGGCCGGCACGGTCTGTTCGATGTCTGGTCCTTCGCCGACTTCGAGGCGGTTGTCTCCAGCGGGCTGGGCGGCGGCTCGCTCATCTACGCCAACGTCCTGCTCCGCAAGGACGAGAAGTGGTTCGTCCGCGACGCGCCCGCCTGCGAGGGCTACGAGAGCTGGCCGGTCAGCCGGGCCGACCTGGAACCGCACTACGCGGCCGTCGAAAAGACGATAGGGGTGCAGCGCTTCCCCAAGGGGCAGCCGCGCTATCAGCACGCCCGCCGGACCGAGCTGCTGGAACAGGCCGGCAGACGGCTCGGGTACACCGCCGAGCAGCCGCCGCTGGCGGTCACGTTCGGTGTCGACGGCAACCCGCCGGTACCGGGGGCGCCCATCGGTGAGCCGGCCTACGGCAACATCCACGGCCGGCCGCGGATCACCTGCGTGCTGTGCGGCGAGTGCGACCTCGGCTGCAACTACGGCAGCAAGAACACCCTGGACCACACCTATCTCTCCGCCGCGGTGCACCACGGCGCGGACCTGCGCGTCCACCACGAGGCCCGTTCGATCACCCCACGGGACGGCGGTGGGTACACCGTCGGGTACGTGGTGCACGCACCCGGTGATGCCGTCGCCACCTCGACACTCCCCCAGCGGACGATCACCTGTGATCGTCTCGTCCTCGCCGCCGGCACGTTCGGCACCACCTATCTGCTGCTCCGCAACCGCGCCGCGTTACCCGGCATCTCCCAACTGCTGGGGCGGCGCTTCAGCGGCAACGGCGACCTGCTCGGCTTCGTCGGCGGGGTGCCCGGCCCGGCCCTGGGCGGCGCGCACGCCCCGGTCATCACGACCGCCGTGCGCGTCCCCGACCCCCTCGACAGCCACGGCGGTCACGCTGATGGCCAGGGCGGCTCCGGCGCCGACCGCGGCTGCTACATCCAGGACGCCGGCTACCCCGGTTTCGCCGAATGGCTCATCGAGGCGGCCGGCCTGGACAACGAGGCGTCCCGGATCGTCAGCACCGTCTACGAGCTGATCCGTTCCCGTCTCACCGGCGGCCCGTCCCACCAGATCGGCGCGCTGGTCGGCCGGCTGCTCGGCCCGGGGCAGGCGTCCGCGGGCGCGATGCCCCTGCTGGGCATGGGGCGCGACATTCCCACCGGAAAAATGTCGGTGAGCGACGACTACCTGCAGATCGAGAACTATCCGGCGGACAGCCAGCCGTATTTCGAACGGCTGGACAGAATCATGGAGGACCTGGCCGAGGAAATGGGTGGAAAATACCACCGGAATCCGCTGACGCTGCTGTCCCGGGTCATCACCGTGCATCCTCTCGGCGGCGCCTCCATGGGTACCGACATCACCACCGGCGTCATCGACGAATGGGGCGAGGTGTTCAACCACCCCGGTCTGTACGTCGCCGACGGCGCCGCCCTGCCCGGGCCGGTCGGGGCGAACCCGTCGCTGACCATCGCCGCCTTCGCCGACCGGCTCGCCGAACACGCCGTGGATGCCGGCCCCGTCCTGGAGACACAGCCATGACCACTCCCACGAGCCTGCGGTTCACCGAGAAGATGAAGGGCTTCCTCACCCTCGACGAAACCGATCCCCAACGTGGATACAACCAGGGCAGGCAGGACGGGACCTCGCTGTCCTTCCGCCTGACCATCCACACCGAGAACGTGGACGCCTTCGCCGCCGACCGGCTGCGGGGGGCCACCGCCAGCGGATACGTCCGCTGCGACGCGCTGGGCGGCAGACGCCCGGTGGACGGCGGCGTCTTCAACCTCTTCGTCGGCGACACCCCCGGGCACCGGCGGATGCTCTACCGGCTGCCGTTCAGCGACGCGGCCGGGCACCCGCTGACCCTCAGCGGGTTCAAGGACGTCCACGACGATCCCGGATTCGACCTGTGGCGGGACACCTCGACGCTCTACACCCGCGTCTTCGCCGGCCATGTGGACGCCGCCGGCGAGTCCACCGCCCGGATCGTCGGCGCCGGCATCGTCACCATCCACATCCCCGACTTCCTCTGGCAGCTCACGACGTTCCGGACGTCCGGCCCGGCCGGTGGCACGGCGGGCCTGGTGAAGTTCGGCCGGCTGTTCCTCGGCGATCTCTGGGAGGTCTACGGCCGTTCCCTCGGACGCGAGGACGACGAGGAGGACGCGCGGGACGGAGACGATCCGCGGGATGGCGAAGGGGGCTGGAGCTGATGTCCGGCACCCCGTCCCGCCCTGTCGACGACAGCGAGCGGGCGCTCGGCTTCGCACGGGCGTCGATGTCCCGCTGGCTGTCGCCGGCCCTGCTGCTCGACACCGCCGTCCGCGTCGGTATCAGCGAGTTACTCGGCTCCTATGCCGACAAGCGGGAGGCGATGGCCGCGCTGCCGGCCGCCCCCCCGACCGACCTGTCGGGCCAGGACGAGCTGTGGTTCGACTACGTCAGCGACCTCGGCGACGGCTTCGACTCGACCTACACGATGGCCTCGCTGCTCGCCGCGCCAGGCCTGGAACTGGACGGTTCGCCGGCCCCGCGGGGGCAGCTGCTGGTGATGGGCGGCGACCAGTGCTATCCGACGCCGAGCATCACCGGCTACGAGAACAAACTGATCGGCCCCTACCGGGCGGCGCTGCCCACCGCGCCGCCCGGGCCCGACGGGCAGCCGGCGCCGCCGAAACTGTTCGTCCTCCCCGGCAACCACGACTGGTACGACGGGCTCACCGCCTTCATGCGGGTGTTCTGCCAGCGCTCCACCATCGGCGGCTGGCGTACCGAGCAGACCCGCAGCTACTTCGCGGTGAAACTGCCGCACCGGTGGTGGCTGCTCGGTATCGACATCCAGTTCGACTCCTACATCGACGACCCGCAGCGCCGGTACTTCCTCGACGTCGCCGAGCAGATGCAACCCGGCGACGCGGTGATCCTGTGCTCGGCGAAACCGAGCTGGGTCAGCACGGGTGAGGGCAACGCCGAGGCGTTCGCCGTCCTCGACTACTTCGAACGCACCGTGATCCGCAAGGCCGGCGCGCGGGTACGGGTCTCCCTCTCCGGCGACCTGCACCACTACGCGCGCTACCGCCAGGCCGACGGGGACACGCAGAAGTTCACCGCCGGTGGCGGCGGAGCCTACCTGTCCGCCACCCACCACCTGCCGGAACATCTGGTGCTGCCGCCGCCGGCGTCCCGGGCGCCAAGCAAGACCGACCCGCCGGCGCACTACCAGCTCGAGACGAGCTTCCCGGACGCGCGCACCTCCCGCCGGCTGGCCGCCGGCATCGTCCGCCTGCCGGCGTTCGCACCCGGGCTGGTGGGCCTGCTCGGCGGTATCCACCTGCTGCTGGCGCTGGTGATCGGTGCCACCGCCGGCGCGGGCACGCCAAGGGCCGCCGGGCGCCTCGACGCCATCGCGGACGGGCTTCGCGACGCCAGCACCGGCGCACTGTTCGCCGGCCTGGTCGACAACGTGCCAGGGCTGGCGCTGAGCCTCGGCGTCCTGGGCGCCGGGGTGGCCCTGACCAAGAGCGGCCGGACGGCCCGGGGGCTGGCGGCCGGAGCCGCGCACGCGGTGGCCCAGCTCCTGCTGGCGGCCGGCCTGCTGGCGGCCGTGGTGGCGGTGGCCGGCCCGTTGCCGGGCACCTGGCTGCTGGCCGGCGTACTGCCGCTGGTCACCGTGCTCGGCGGGCTCGCCGCCGTCGAGCTGCTCGCCGGTTATCTCTGGCTCGCCGACCGGTTCGCGGGCCTGAACACCAACGAGCTCTTCGCCGCGCAGGGGATCGCCGACTACAAGAACCTCCTGCGGCTGCACATCGGCCCGGACGGGTCGCTGACCATCTATCCGGTCGGGATCCGGCGGGTGCCGAAACGCTGGCGTTTCACACCGCACGCGGCGCCGGGTGAGCCCTGGTTCACCCCGGTGGACCGGCGGGTGGATCCATTCCTCATCGAGCCCCCGGTCAGCATCGCCCATGGCGGCCTGCCGGCCGTCCCGTATCAGCATGCTCGCGGCGACGACGCCGAACCGGCCAGTTCGTAACGAAAAATGCCGTAACATACCGAGGCGATGACAAACTGGACCGCTAAATCGAGCATCCCCGAGCCGGACGGCAGCTGGGGGCCGGGCGTAAATATTCGCTCCGACCGGCCCACGCCCGCCCGGATATACGACTACTTCCTCGGCGGCAAGGACAACTTCCCGGTCGACCGGGAAGCCGCCGAAAAGGTCAAGGAAGCCGTGGGCGCCGAGATCACCTCTGACGCGGCACGGGAGAACCGGCTCTTCCTCCGCCGCGTCGTACGGTGGCTGGCCGAGGCGGGCATCGACCAGTTCATCGACGTCGGTGCCGGCCTGCCCACCCAGGGCAACGTGCACGAGATCGTCCAGCAGGTCAACCCCGACGCCCACATCGTCTACGTCGACAACGACCCGATCGTCCTGGCTCACGGCCGGGCCCTGCTGGCCGACAACGCCACCACCACGGTCATCACCGCGGACCTGCGCAGCCCCGGAACAATCCTCGATCATCCCGACCTGCGCACTCTGATCGACTTCTCCCGACCGGTAGCCATCCTGTTCATAGCCGTTTTCCACTTCGTCACCGACGAGGAGGACCCGGCCGGCCTCATCGCCGCGTTCCGGAAACTGCTGGCACCCGGCTCCCACATCGCCCTGACACACGCGGCCACGGACGACGCGCCATCCGACCAGGTGGCCCGGGTCGAGCAGGTGTACAAGAACGCCACCTCGCCCTTCGTCTTCCGCTCACGCCAGCGGATCGAAGCCCTGTTCGCCGGCTTCGACCTGGTCGAGCCCGGCATCGTCCACCCCTGGCAGTGGCGTCCCGGCGAGGACGACATCCGCACCGCCTGGCAGTTCGCCGGCGTCGCCAGAAAGAGCGCTCAGGAATAAGCGCCCACGGGGAACATGCGCGCCGGCGGACCATCGCGCTGGTCCGCCGGCCCAGCCAGGCCGTGAGCCGCCTTCCTGCCGTGCTCGGGTCACCAGCGCGTGCGCAGGTCTTCGACGAGGGTGCGGACGCGGTGGACGCTTTCCGAGCCCGGGTCGATGTCATGGAGCGCGTCGGCGAGCGCGGTCAGCACCCCGGCATCGGCCTGGTCACCGGCGAACCGCACCACCTTCATGAAATAGGTACGCAGGTGCGGGGTCAGGGGAGGCCGGGGCTGGCGGCCGGAACGGTGACCGATGGCGACCACCCACTCCTGCCGGGCGGTCTGGTCATAAAGGACGTCGACCCGCTCCAGTGCCTCGACCAGCGCCAGGATGTCGTCGGGAGCGAGCCGGTTGCCGAGGCCGCCACCGCCTGGTCCACCAGAGACATCCCGCCTGCCGGAAGCACCGGCGCCAACGACGGCGACCAGTCCGCCCGAATCACCCTGCCCGGATTTCCCCGCCGATCCGGCTACGGCTGGCTTGCTGGACCGATCGGGGAGAACGGGGGGACCGGGAGAAACAGGCGGATTCGGCGCGGGAAAATCGCCGAACGCCGGCGCCAGACCGGCCGCCGTGTCACGGTCGAGCGGCGGCAGCGCGGCGGCGGCCGTTCGCAGCACCTTCTCGGCCAGCGCGATGATGAAACTCTGGTACTCCCGCGGATGCTGCCGCATGAGATCGACGACACAGCTGTCCGCGTATGCCCGCCCCAGACTCGGCGAGGTGAGCTGTATCCGCCGCGCCACGGCCGGGACGGGCTGCCGCCGCGGCACCCATTCCAGCGGAAGAATGTAACCGGGCGGCGAATCCGCGACCGTGCCCGTGGCCCCGCTCATGCCCGTGCTTGCGGCCCCGTTCATGGCCGCTCGCCGCATCCGCTCGCTGAAGACAGCCCATTCCCAGCCGCACCAGCCGCTGCGGAAGTAGTCGTCGGACAGCAGGGCGACCATGACCGGTATGGTACGGGCCGCCTCCCGCAGTTCGGTCTGCCATTCCGCCCCCAGCCCGATGTCCCAGGGGGCGAGAAAACCACGTGGCCGCGGTTCGCGGTCCGCCCTGACACCCAGTTCAGCGGTCAGGTCGGCGTGGAGCTTCTCCACCAGCTCACGGTCACCGGGACGAGCGGCGTAGCTGGTGAAAAAGATGAACCGGGGCACACTGCCTCCCAGCCGTTCCCGGCGGCCGGCACTGTCCTCTTCCTGCCGGTAGATGGTGACCTCCTCCCGCAGGCCACCGGACGGAGGACGGATCAGCGCGACCTCCTCGGGGGACAGCGACGGCAGTTCCTGCCCCGGCGTCGTCAACCGCCTGTGCGCCTCGAGAATTCGGTTCGCGGTCCGCTCCACCACCCGGTGGTAGTCGTCGTGATGTCTGCGCATGAGGTTGAACAGGCCGTCACCGGCGAAGGGTGCGCCACGTGCCGCGTCCCAGGACTGTGATTTAAGGACCTTCTCCACGGGAGTGATCGCCACTGGCCGCCAGATCAGCCCGATGACAGCGTCCTTTGGCCACTTCCCGTAGCGTTGACTGTAGATCCGCCCCCGCTGGTTGAAGATTTCCCAGTCGAGCGCGCACCGCGGGTCACTGAAATAAGAATCCGAATACAGCGCCACCATCACGGGCAGCTTCGCCGCGGGATGATCACCATCCGCTCGGACGCCGGGACTCCCCGGCACGGGATAGTCGAGCTGACCGCCGACGAGAACATCGGCGCCGCCTGCCCGCATCTGGCGTTCGAGATCGGTGTGGAAACGAGCCACCCATTTCCGGTCCTGCTCGGAGGCGTAGCTCGTCATGAAGTAGTAGCGCATGGACCCCCGCAGACCACGACCGCTCCGGCCGGACGCTCCGCCTCGGGACCGGGACCGGGAGCGCCCATCCGACCGGACCATCCAGTTCTGGTGGGACGTCGGAACACGGTGGCCCCCGACGCTCCACCGGGCAAAGATACACGTCTAATTCGGTCACATCATCTGTCGTTGTGACGACTCGGCATACGCCATGGCGCATCCAGCCCCTCCAGGCATACCGGGCCTCCGGCCCGACAGGTCGCCCCACCGTCCGCGCACTCCACCCACGACCCGCCCCACCTGCGCAGACGGGCTGGTCACAGCCTTTTCAGGCGACCGGTCGAGCCCCCACGCGCCGGCCATCCCACCGCCTCCTCACCACAGGACTCGGCCGTCACATATCGGACGGCCGGCTGCCCCGGCAACGGGTCAGGGGCTATAGTTGGGCGCGTTTCGTCAACCTTCCGCGGTGATGAGTTCGCGTTCGGTGGTCAGCCTCAGTCCGCCGTACACGGTCGACTTCCCGTGGTGGTCCCGCACGGCATCGGGGGATCTGCCGAGTGCGCGAGGTGGTACGGGGTGGTACACGACGAGCGGCGGCACGCCGATCGCGGCCGGACGCATGTCCCGTCGAGCACCCCTGCTCATCGGCCGGCGGCCTGCGCCGGGCCCGGAAACCCCGCCGGGGGTGCCGCGCCCACGGTGGCGCGATGCGATGACGGGCCGGATCGGCGTCAGTCGACATGACACCGTATTTCTTCGTCAGCCACGCCACCGGCGACGCCGACGCGGGGCACCTGCAACGGTTCTTCGGCGACCTCCAGCGCGAACTGCGCAACCAGCTCGGATACCCGCCGGATGCCACCGGCGAACTGTGGGCACCGGTTCACGGGCAGGAGCCACCAGCCGGGACGTACACACCCGATACGCCGGACGCGCCGGCAGCGTCCGCCCTGACCTGCCGGGTACTGGTCGCAGCCTATTCGGACGCCTATGTGCGCAGTACGCGCTGCGTCCGCGAATGGTCGGCGTTCCACGACCGGATGCGCTGGTACCAGCAGCGTACGGGGGCCGAACCGGCGTCGCTGATCGGTATCCCGTGGTCGGCCGGCTTCGACACCCTGCCTGGCATCCTGCGGACGGCGAGCCGCCTGCCCACCAACGCCGTCGAGATGGGCCGCACCGGCGGCCTGCGCCACCTCATGAGCGAGATGTACCGTTCCGGCGCGAGCGAGCGTTACCTGGCCTTCGTCCGGCAGGTCGCCGGTCTGGTGGTCGCCGGGGCCGCCGCCGACCTGCCCGTGATGACCGCGGCCGACCTGCCCTACGCCCGCCCGCGTCCGGAGCTCCTCGCCGCGGCCCCGCCCACCGCCGAATCCGCTCCTGTCAATGCCGCCGGTGCCGAGCCGGCACGGCAGGCCTCGCCACCGGACGCCGAACCCGAGCCTCCCTTAGCGCATACCGGGGACGACGTGGCCGAGACGCCGCGTCTCCCCGCCCGGAATCGGCGACATACCCGCAACCTGGGCCGGGTCGGGGTCGTCATCGCCGCCGCCACGGCGGACGAGCAGCCCTCCACCCGTACTCGGCGTGACTTCTACGGGACCGCGCCCGAGGACTGGCGGCCCTTCCTGCCGGCCACCGGCCGGCCCGCGTTCGCCCTGGCCCAGGCCGCCCTGAGTAAGAACGCGATCTACGACACGGTCTGCTACCCCGTCGGCGCCGAGCTCACCGAGCAGTTGGCCCGGGCCCGCGCCGACCGGCGCGTCATCGTCCTGCTCGTCGATCCATGGATCACCGGAGCGGAGCCCTACCAGGAGCTTCCCGCCGACATGGAACGCTGGCTGGCGACGGACCCGGCCGCCTCCGCGGGAATGCTGGCGGTGTTCAGCTCGACGGATGAGGAGACCGAGGAACAGGCCGAGAACCTGCGCGCGGAACTGTCCCGATGGTTCGCCCACGCGGACGCCGTCCGCTGGAACCGTCGCAAGGATGTCCGTACCCATGAGGAACTGGCCACGGACATCGTGTCCATGGTCATCCGCACCCAGAACATGTTGATAAACATGGCCGGGCCCGGCCCGGGAACCGGGCCGGGCGACATCCCCGACGACCCGGATCAGGGCAGACCGGTACTGCGCCGCCGGTGGCCGGATGACGCGGAACGGTGACGATGACAACGACAGTAGCCGGCACCACCGGGTCCCCGACCGGCCCGGGCGGCACCATCGTGACTTTCTATTCGTACAAGGGCGGGGTCGGACGGACGATGGCGGTCGCCAACGTCGCCTGGATCCTGGCCAGCGCGGGCCGGAAGGTGCTGGTCGTCGACTGGGATCTCGAGGCGCCGGGCCTGCGCAGCTATCTGCACCCGTTCTTCCTGGATTCGGATGCGGCCACTGACATCGAAGGCGTCGTCGACATGGTGCAGGGCTACGTCTCCGCGGCCTGGTACGATCCCAGGGCCGACCGGGCCGACCTGCGGCGGGAGTTCGCCGCGGTGGACCAGCGGGTGATCCACCTGCAGCTGGCCCGGCATTCCGGCTGGGGGAGCATCGACTTCCTCGGCCCTGGCCGGCAGGGCGGATCCTACGAGGCCACGATCGCCTCTCTGCCCTGGAGCGCGCTCTACGACAATCTCCGTGGTCGGCGGTTCTTCCAGGACATGCGGGCGAACATGCTCGCCGGCGGCTACGACTACATCCTCGTCGACAGCCGGACCGGTCTCGGCGACAGCGCATCGATCTGCACCAAGTTACTCCCGGACGTCGTCGTCCTCGGCTTCACTATGAACTCCCAGTCGATCATCGGCGCGGCCAACGTCGTCACCGACATCGAAAATCACCTGGACCGGGCTATCCGCGTCCTGCCAGTGCCGATGCGAGTCGAGCCCGGGGAGACCGAGAAACTGAACATCAGCCGGGAGCGCGTCCGGCGCTGTTTCCCCAGGCTGCCACGCGGCCTCGACGAGGCCGGCCGCAACACCTACTGGGGGCATGTTGAGATCCCCTACAAGTCGTTCTACGCCTACGAGGAAGTCCTCGCCGCCTTCGCGGAGCGACCGGAGAGCACGAACGGCCTGCTCAGTCCGTATGAATACCTCACCAATGTCATCACCAACGGCCAGGTCCAGAGCCTGAAGCCGCTGCCCGAGCCGGAACGCATACAATGGCTGCGGGCCTTTGAACGCCTGGTGCCCATGGACGTCAACACGGCGACGGTCGTCGCGGCGCCTCGGGGCCGGGTCTGGGCGGAATGGATCCGCACCGAGTTGGGCAATGTGCACATCTCCGTGCATGACATCTCCGCTCCACCCGCCTCAGCCGACAGGACCGCGCCCGTTAGGACCGCGCCCGGTGGCGTTGACGGCCGGGACCAGGAACCGGTCGTGATCGTACTCACCCAGGATCTGCTCGATTCTTCACCGTGGCGCGAATATCTCAGAGGACTGATCAACGCGCGGGTCAGCGGAGACGATGCCACGACCGTTCCCAGGATCGTCGGGATCCGGGTGGACACCAACGAGTTCCGCGAGCCGTTCGACCTGATCGCCAAGGTGCAGCTCGGCATGTTCACCGAGCAGAAGGCACGTTCCACCCTGCTGAGGCAACTGGGCCGGACCGGACCGGCGACAACCGCTGACCCCCCTCCCGGAGGCACCCGGTTCCCCGGCAGCGTCCCCGAGATCAGGACGTCGCTGCGGGTCAACCCGCGATTCGTCGGCCGGGAGGAGCATCTCAGCCGCGCCCGGGACTACCTGACCTGGTCGAGGACCAGGCCGTTGCTGCCGCTGGCCCTCTGCGGCGGGCGCGGCCACGGAAAAACCGAGATCGCGGTCGAGTACGCCCACCGTTTCGCCTCGGACTACGACCTGGTCTGGTGGGTCCGGGCCAGCAGCGCCGAGGCCGCCCGGGACAGCCTGGAGCAACTACTGAAAGCCATCAGCGAGCACCCGGCCGCGTACGGGTACCGCGCGAAGAGCTGGTCGGCGGCGGCGGATCCGGTGGCCGAGATGCTCACGGATCTTGTCAGCGACCGGCTGGCCAAACGCTGGCTGCTCGTCTATGACGACGCGACCGACCGGGCGGCGCTGGGCGGGCTCCTCCCGGAATCGGGGATCTACGGACACGTCCTGATCACCACTGCCGAGGAGGCCGGCTGGCGGAACAGCGCGGAGATCATGCGCGTGGACCCGTTCACCCCGGCCGAGGCCGACACACTGATGCGCAAGCGGATCGGGTACGCCGAGGACGACCTCATCGCGTCAGTCACCAGAAGGCTGGGCTACCTGCCGCAGGCGGTCGACCATGCCGCGACGTGGATAGTCGAGTCGGGCATAGAGGCGAGCGAAGCCGTACGGCACTACCTCAGGCTGCTCGACCGTGCCGTGGAAGACCTGGCGGCCGGTCGCACCGACGGCGTCGCGCCACCCATCCTGCAGAGCTTGCTGGTGTCCCTGGACACGTTGGAGAAGCGGTCACGGCCACGCCTCCGCTTCCTGGAACTGTGCGCCTTCCTGTCGACGGAGGGCATCTCCATGAAGCTGCTGAAGTCACGCGGCATGTTGGAGGTACTGCAGCAGCCGGACGACAACCTGCCGGACAGCCCGGACACCACGCTGCCGGGCGGCCCGGACACCGGGCTCATCGACCGGATCCTCCAAAATGTGGCCAACGAGCTCACGCTGGTACGGATAGGCCCGCGCTGGGAGTCACTGAGCCTGCCTCCCGTGCTGTGCGACCTGTTGCGGAGCCGGATGCGCCAGGCCGGCACCCTCGAGAAGCGGCGGACCGAGATTCTGCGGGTGCTGGCCGCCTTCGCCCCGCTGGACGAGCCGTCGGACGATCCCAAGGACAGCGAGCGCTACGCCGAGCTCCAGCGGCACATCAAACCTTCCGGCGCGGTCAGCAGTCTCGACGACGCGGTGCGCCGCTGGCTGGTGCACCAGACCCGCTACCTGTTGCAGTCCACGACCGCGACGAAGGCGCGGGACCTCGGCGAGGGCCTACTGGCGTACTGGGCGGCCGCGGCTCCGCACCGCGAGAGCGACGTCCTGCGCCTGCGCCTGGCCACCCACGTCTCCAACGCCTACCGGGAGCTGTCCCAGTTCCCTGAGGCGATCAGGCTCAACAACGAGACCCATGAGCGGCAGACGGCTGTCTTCCCCTCGGGGCACCCGCATGTCTGGTGGACATCCGGCAGCCTCGCGCTGGACCGACGGCAGACAGGCAAGTTCCGGGACGCCCAACGGTATGATGAGGAAGCTTTCGCGGGCTTCCGGAGCCAGTACGGCGACGATCATCTGTACACCATCATCGCCTCTTACAACCTGGCCCACTGCCTGTTCTTCTACGGTGACGTCAGCGCCGCGCTGAAGGGTGCGCTGGAGACCTTCGAACGCGCCCGCCGGGTCCTCGGTGACGAGCGGTCGCAGACCTGGGTGTCGGCGTTGAGCGTGGGCTTCCTGCAGCGGCAGATGGGCGAACTGGAGGATGCGAAGGACCGGCTGCAGCAAGCCCGCCGTTTTTTCAACGAGCGGTCCGACAAGACCCGTCACCTGGCGTACACGGATCACCTACTAGCGACAATATTCAGGCTACAGGGCGACTACGATACGGCCCGTAAGTCTGACCAGGATGCGCTCGACAGATACCGCACGACATCCGAATACCATCCGGATAGGCCTGAGGAGCTCACCTGCGAACTCAGCCTGGCCACCGACCTGTCCCTACTCGGTGAGCACGACCAGGCGGTGGCTCTCGGCCGCAAAGTTCTCGCCGGATATGGACGCTACCGGGAGAAACTCGCCGACCAGGAGGAACTCGCCGGCCAGACGAAAGAGAAACACCCGTTCGAATATATCTGCATGGCGAACCTGGCGCTCTACCTGCGGGCCAAGGGCCGGGCGGAGCGGGCCCGCGAAAACACCGGGAATGCCCGTGCTTCCTTCGACGAGGCACGCGAGCTGAGTTGGAAAGCCATGACCGGCCTGCGTTCCGACGACCAGGTCGGGGAAGAGCATTTCTTCACCCTGACGGCGGCGGTCGGCCACGCGAACAGCCTGGTGGCGGTGGGCGAGATCGAGGACGCACGCGATCTCGACAGGCAGACCCACGATGCGTTCCTACGCTACTACACCCCCAGATATCCAGATACCAAGCTCGCGGGCGAGAACTACCGAGACAGCTCCGCCCGGTTGTCGAAGGCGCCGGACAGCGCGGGCTCCGACCGGCACGAGATCCCGATCGAAATACCAATACCGTGAACGCGCGCCGAAGGAGATGGTGATGATGGACACGGCCCCGCCCATCCAGCCGGATCCGAAGCCGGGTCCAAAGATCGTGTTCCACCGCGGCCTCGACAGCGCCTCCGACCACCGGGGAGAGAGAAGCCGCTACCACGATCTCGTCAACCGCTGCCGACAGCACGTCGGCGTGCACCGGATCCACCATGTCGGGCATTTCGTCAACGGGATCCCGAACTTCTCCGTCGACATTCTCGAGCACGAGGAACTGGCCGGTCACTTCGATGCCGGCTCCTCGGGCCCGGCGAACCTGCGCGCGACCCTGATCCAGATCGGCCGGAAATTCAACTACGACATCGGACGCGTTGACCGGAACCTGGCAGACATGTGGACCGGCCGGCTCATGCGAACCATTTTCGACGTTAGCCACTTCGGGGTGTACTGGTACTGGATCCACGGCAACGAATACCTCGTGGGGCTGACCCTGGGCGGGCAGCACGTGGACGACGCGGACCGTTCCATGGCCGCCATAGCCGAATCGATCCTCGAGTCCCTGGGCCGGCCACCACGGAACTACGGCGGTTTCCAACGAGGAATCCCCCGGGATCCTGCCCGGTACGGCGACGGGCAGGTCACACCCGCCGTCAACTGGTCCCGGTCGTCCACGGTCGGCCGGATGGAGAGGCAGGCCGCCGAAGAGTGCCGGTTCGCGGTACACCCGGCGGACCTGCACTACGTCGCCTTCTTCGCGGACGGCAGATGGCAGTTCTCTGTGGACGTCCTCGACAGCGAGCGGACAAAGTCGTTCGGTGGGCTGGACGCCGTGGACCGACGCGGCCTCTACCAGGAGTTCGGCGAACGGTTCCAGTTCATCACCAGCCAGTTCGACAGGATGCTGACATCGATCAGCCCGTCCGAGCCGGGCCGTCTGGTGCGGACGGTCCTCGACGTCGAGGCGGGGGCGCTGTACCACCATCCGGTCGCCCTGGGCCGGTACGTCGTCGGCGTTACCCTCTTCCAGGACCAGGTCGCGCAGGCCGACGACCGAATCCGGACGCTGGTGGAAAGTCTGCGCCGGGGCCTGGACTGGTCGCCGTGACGATCCAGGCGGCAGTACTCATCCAGGCGGCGAGGACGTCCGGATCGGTCGTAGTACCCGGCGTCGCACGCAGGAAGACATACAGTGCCCGAACGGTCTCCGGGTGAGAGGTGAGCGCGGCGACCGCCGGTGTGACGGCGTACCCGCGGGCCACCGCGAGCCCCGCCCAAGAGGTGGCGCCACCTGGCCACCTGGCCAGATGCGCCTTGTACAGCTCGGCGGCACGCGCGTAGTAGCCGCTCACCAGAGCGATGTCAGCGATCATGTCGAGGCCGGCGACGCCGGCCGTGCCGGCGCTCTCAAGGACCGCGTCGACAGCCTGGAAAGCCTCCGGATCGTCCAGCCAGCGCCGGACAAGTACGCCGCGCCTGGTTTCCGCGCGCTCCTGGCTGCCGGCGACCACCTCCACGGCTGGTGGCTCGCGCGGGCAGGGCCGGCCCGCCGACCAGGCGTCCGCCCACCGCCGTAGCTGGCCGTCGTCCGGGCTCAGGTGCGACAGCCGCCACATCGCCCGATGGTCCACGGCCATATCCCGTGCCCGCGCCGCCACCGCGTCGTCGACGGGCAGCTCCTCCCAGCGGCGCAGGGCGTGCGCCATGCCCTCGACGAAACGCCGGCCCAGCGCGGTCAGCACCCGGGAGGAGCGCAACGTGTCCACGGCGGCGGCCACCGCCTCCCGGCAGCGGACGAACTCGAACTCCGCGATCCGGCGCGTGCGCGCGCCACCGCTGCGGCGCTGGACGTTCCAGAACTCCAGCAGCCCGAGAAAAGCGTAGGCCCCCTGGAACAGCCCGGTAACGGGACGCGGGTCCGGCCGCCAGCCCGCGTAATAGATCTTCTCGCGACGATCCTGCCGATCTTCCAACAGGGGCAGGATGTCCATGAGCGCGTACAGCTTGGTGTGCTGGAACTCGTGCAGCAGATCGGTGGCCAGCGCGGCCGCGCTGGTGGGGGTGATCAGACAGACAGCTCCGAAGGCGTCCACGGAGGTGGCGGAGACGGCATGCCCCGCCCGGGCGTCCAGCAGTGGGACGAACACGGTGAGCCCCGCGCGGACGGCGTCCGCGCGCTGTGGATGATGGCGGACGAGCAGCGCCCATGCCTCGTCGAGGAGCATCTGCCAGCGGGCGACCTCATGATCCTCCAGTCCGTCACGGACCTGGAGTGCGCCGAAGCGCCGGTAGGGATCGGCATCGTCGAGCGCCACCTCGAGACGACGGCCCTCCGCGGTGCTGCGCAGCCGGCGCAGCGGGAACCAGCATCCGCCTCCCGCTGCGTCGGCGTCCACGCCGCCGCTTCCCGGAGCGCCAGCGACCGCTTCGTTGGCGCCCGCACCACCGGAGCCAGCGCCGCCGGCCTCCGGGCGGCTGACGACCACGCCGCCGGTGTCCGCGTCACCGATGTCCACCTCGGCCCGGAGGCCGTCCCCGGTGATGATGATCCGGTGGGAGCCGGCCGCGGCGCGCACCCGTACCCGCTCGGCGCCGCCAGGCATGCGCAGATGCCCGAAGGTGGGCAGGAAGAGCTGTCCCGCCCTGGTCCGGACCGTGATGTCGACGGCGTGCGCCGCCCGCAGCGCCGCCGCCACCGCGATCCCGCCCAGACAGCCGAGATCCTCCTCCAGGGGGACCGTCCCGGCCTCCTCCAGGGGGACCGTCCCGGCCTGCTCAAGGGGGACAGTCCCGGCCTGTCCGCGCAGCCGGCGCAGGCAGTGCGTCCCCCACATCCCGACCATCGGATACGCCAGGACGCTGTCGGCCGCGGGGCGCGACCGCCGGGCGGCCGCGGCCAACAGCGCGAGCCCGTCCTGGAAGCACTCGAGCGGCTCGCGGCCGCCGTGCCGGGCGGCCACCTCGTCCCGGATCGCTCGTAGGAGCAGCAGCCGCCGGCTGAGCTGGGCGCCGCGTAACGCGGCGATGGCTGCGGCGTCGCCGGCACCGCTGGCGAGCGCGTCGAAGTCGGCCGCGGCCAGCCGATGGGTCCTCACCGCACGGCCCGTTCCGCTCCGCCCGCTCCCGGCCCGGCCGGTCCCATCCGTCGGATGCCGGCGACGTCGTCCACCAGCCGGCGTCGGATGTGGCCGATGAGACGCAGCAGGTCCGGGCAGTAGACGGAGGGGTTGCGGAAACCTGTTCCCGCCCGGTAGCGGTGCGGGTAGAAACCGCCCCCGCAGACCCGCACGACCTCGCAGCGCAGGCACGTTCCGGCGAGGGCCGCGAGCCCGAGCTGACGCTCGACGACACCCGGATGCCTGAGAACATCGTCGAAGGAATGGTCCCGCACGTTGCGACCGGTCGCGGCCGCTCCCGGGAAGGCGGATTTCAGCACGTCGCTCTGTTCGAGCGTGCCGTCGGTCTCCACCACCACAAGCGCGGCCGGGGAAAGGCCGACCGTCTCGGTGTCGCTCGGCCAGCCGAGCAGCAGGAACATGATTTCCTGGAAAATCCGGACGGTCGTTTCCGGCGCGGGGCTGTCATACCATTCGTCGAACGCCGCGATGAGCCAGTCGGCGTACGGCGTCGAGGTGCTGTCCGCCGGTCTGCCCGGCGGGCGGTGCGACCAGTTCCCGTGCGGCAGCAGGAAATCGATGACCGGCGGCCGGAATGCGCACAGTGCGCGATGGACTTCCACCGGATCCTGGTCGAGGTCGACCGTGCACAGCAGCCCCCGGAAAAGCCGCCGGTGACGGGACGCCCCGAGCAGCCCCAACGCGTCGGCGACGGCCTGGAAACTGCCGCGGCCGTCCCGGAAGCGCCGGTGACGGTCGTGCCCGGCACGGGCGCCGTCGAGGCTGACGCTCACGCCGACGTCCAGGGCAGCGAGAACGTCGAGGAACGCCTCGTCCAGCAGCACGCCGTTGGTCTGGACGCTGATCAGGACATCCGTTCCCGGGCCGGCCTCGCGCCGGATCATCGTCACCACGTCCGTGATGAGCGCCGGGCCGGCGAGCAGCGGCTCGCCGCCGTGGAACACCACGTGGACGTCCGGGAGACCGTGCGTGTGGGCGTGCTCGGCGATCCGGCGGGCTGTCAGACGGGCTGTCTCTCTCGTCATCACGGCGGGCTGGGCCCGCCAGCCCTGGTCCACAGAACGGTAGACGTAGCAGTAGTCGCAGGCGAGGTTGCACCGGCTGTGCAGCTTCACGATGAACTCGCGGAACGGGACCGGGCGCCGGCCCGGACCGGGCTGTTGTTCTCGCCGCGGGCTCACAGCTTCACCATGTGCTTCGCGATCGCCACCCCCGGACGATCGACATCCCGCAGAACGGCGCGCAGCGACCTGGACAGCACGGAGTCCTCAAGCATGGCCACCGTTTCGAGATCGACACTGGTCAGGTCCACCATGGCCGACTCGATGTCGGGCGAAGCGATGCCCGGGACATCAACACCCGGAACGGCGATGCCCGGGACCGTGATGCCGGAAGTGGGGATGCCGGGTATACCGTCGGGAATGGCGCTGGACACGGTGTCGGCGATACCAGCCCCGGGGTGGATGCCGCCCCGGTTCATCCTGCCGCCCCGATCCGCGCCGTCGCCCCGGCTCGTGTCGTTGCCCCGGTCCTCGGCGGCCCCGTTGGCCAGGCCGTCGCGCCGGGCGGCGGGGTCCGTCGCGCGCCAATGACTCACGAGCCGCGCGCCATCCACACAGGTGCGTGTCGTTGTCATGTCCTCGGCCATTCCGGAGTCCTCCAGAGCGACCTGGCCGGGGTGGAGAGGGATACCCTGGGTGTCGGGGTGCCGGCCATCGTGTCCGCCGGAGCGGCTCGCGCCGACGGACCGAACCGTCTTCTTTCCTGCCACCCGGTCCCCCCAGCCCGCTGGTTGGCGGCTCCGCCATGGCTGACAACGAATTCAGCGTATCCGGCGAAGCCGACCAAGGAATTCTGTTACCGATCGTAGTGTGCGGAAGGGTGCCGCCGCTTCCCAATGACCGGAACCAGACCCATCATGACGCAAGCCAGTCCCGATCAACGCCGTTTACCCAGGTCACCGGCATCAGGGCTACAGCCCGAGATGCCGGGAGCCAGCGCCAGGCCGACAACGACTCGGACGAGGGCGTAGGCGAGGGCGTGGACGAGGGCGTAGGCAAGGGCGTAAAGGGCCATGGTCGCCAGGAACACGCTCCGCCGGAAGACACACCAAATCGCCGACGAACAAGGGTAGTCTGACGAAAGATCATCAGCTAGACTTGCCCGACGGGGATCGAGAGGATCGTCATGCACACGGGTGCCTTCGTCGATATATATGAACCAAATTGCAGTCCGCCTGGTTGCCCACCAGTGAAACGATCTTCCGTGGCCACGTTCGCCTTCCTCTTCCCTCTCATGCTCATCAGCCGTGGGTGACGATGCCTGGCGCCCCGGCTCCGCCAGCCAGCGAGGGAAGGCGTGAACCATGCGGCTCCTTGTCCGGGAAGCAGGTCATCTGCTGCTACTGACGGCCTTCATCCTCGCCGGGGTTGTCGCCGCCGTCGTACTCGACATCCGCGAAATCACTGACAGTTCGCTCTACTTCGGCGTCATAGCCACCCTGCTCGCGATCGGCCTGTACGGCAGCACCAGCGGTATCTCACGGGTGGCCAGAAAGGACCTGCGAACGATCCTGCTGGTGGTCACCGTCGGTGTGGTCCTCAAGGCCGCGCTCGTCGGCGGCGTTCTCTCCCTGGCCTTCGGGGACCCGGTCTTCTTCCTGCTGGCCGTGGCAGTAGCCCAGATAGATCCGCTGTCCGTGACCGCGTTCATGCAGAACTCCAGGATGTCGGAACGCGCCAAGACGGTGCTGGCGTCCTGGTCGTCCTTTGACGATCCGGTCACCGTCATACTGACGGTGACGCTGGCCACGACGCTGGGGCCCACTCTCGGCAGCGACCGGGCGCAGATCGCCGACACCTTCGGCGGCACCGACGGGTTCGTCGGTTTTCTCACGAATTTTGGCTACAACGCCGGGCTGGTCGCGGCCGCCGGGTTTGTCTGGTTGGCCGCGAAAAAACGCACGGCAACCGCCGTCGCCGCTGTCGGCGCCGTGGCCGCTGCCGCCGTCTCGTATTTTCTCATGCTTGGTCTGGCCGTCGCTGGTCTTTTCATGCGGCCGGCGACACCGAAATGGGCGGCCGTCGTGGAACGGGCCGTCCAGATCGCCTTTTACGGTGCCGCCGTGGCCCTGGGTCTTCTCCTCGCCCGCGGTATCGATCTCGGCGCCGGGATCGCGCTGGGTGCTGCCGCCTTCGCCGCCCAGATAGTGGTGGGTTTTGCGCTGACCGCCCGGCTGCCCCGTACCGACCGCGTCCACCTCGCCGTGTCCCAGCAGAACGGGATCACCAGCATCGTGCTGGCACTGGCGCTGGAACCGTCCATTCCCGGAACAGTCGCGATCATCGGCCCCGCAATCATCACCATCAACACACTGCACGCCGTGTGCAACCGCCTGCTGGACGCCCCGCCCACACAGCTTCTGGGCGCTCTACGCCGACTTTTCCCTCCCTCAGGCCCGCATCCCGCATCCAGACCAGCCCCGTCAGAGCCGGTCACGTCCGATCCGCAGGCCGTCACCCGGACAGGCGACCGTGCGGATATTCCGGGCCAGCTCGTGAATCTCCGCCCCATACCCAAACCGTCCGTCGTGAGGGACGACGGTCAGCCGCCACGGAACGGGCCCCAGGCAACCCCCGCCGAACAGCCCGGCCCATCGGCAGACCAGCCAGCCGGGTACGGACACGGAAAACCAGCACACACACCGGGAAGTCGGCGCCATGGGACATCCCGGGACAGTCATCCAGTGATCAAAAATCCGGTTTTCAACGATCCCTGACAGTCAGTAGTCGCTACCGGGGCCGAGCAGGATTTTTCGGCCGGAGAACTCCCGGCGGACGCCGTAGTGGCAGGTTATCCGGTGGCAACGAACAACCTGCCACTACATGACTTCTCGAACGCGGACACTTCGCCGCTTCTCCCCGGCCCGACGGCGTACGGACTTCGCGGAGGCATTGCCGGCAGACAAGGCCCGCAGGCACGAACCGCGGTCAGTTGACGGCGGCTCGTAGTTGTTCGACTCGGTCCGTGCGCTCCCAGGTGAAGTCGGGGAGCTCCCGGCCGAAGTGGCCGTAGCTCGCGGTCTGCGCGTAGATGGGCCGCAGCAGGTCCAGATCCCGGATGATCGCGGCCGGGCGGAGGTCGAAGACCGTCGAGACCGCCCGTTCGATGGCGGCCACCGGCACCTGCTCGGTGCCGAAGGTCTCCACGAACAGGCCGACCGGCTCGGCCTTGCCGATGGCGTAGGCGACCTGGAGTTCGACCCGGCGGGCGAGCCCGCTCGCCACGACGTTCTTGGCCACCCAACGCAGGGCGTAAGCGGCCGAACGGTCGACCTTGGACGGGTCCTTGCCGGAGAAGGCACCGCCGCCGTGCCGGGCGTACCCGCCATAGGTGTCAATAATGATCTTCCGGCCGGTCAGGCCCGCGTCACCCTGCGGGCCGCCGATCTCGAAGCGGCCGGTCGGGTTGACCAGCAGCCGGTAGCCGTCCACCTCGATACCGAGGTTCTGCTCGGCCACCCGCTTGAGCTCCGGCTCGATCACCAGTGCCCGGATGTCCGGGGTGAGCTGCTGCTCCAGGTCGATGTCGGCGGCGTGGTGGGCGGAGACGACGACGGTGTCCAGCCGGACCGGCCGGTCGCCGTCGTACTCGATGGTCACCTGGGTCTTGCCGTCCGGGCGCAGGTAGGGCACGGAGCCGTCGCGGCGGACCTGGGCGAGCCGCTGGGCCAGCCGGTGCGCGAGCGTGATCGGCAGCGGCAGCCGTTCCGGGGTCTCGTCCGTGGCGTAGCCGAACATCAGGCCCTGGTCGCCGGCGCCCTGCCGGCCGAGCTCGTCCTGTTCACCTTCCACCCGGGCCTCGTAGGCGTTCTCGACACCCTGGGCGATGTCGGGCGACTGGGAGCCGATCGAAACGGTCACCCCACACGTCGACCCGTCGAACCCCTTGGCGGACGAGTCGTAGCCGATCTCGATGAGCTTGTTGCGGACGACGCTCGGAATATCGACGTAGATCTCGGAGGTGACCTCGCCGGCAACGTGCACCAGGCCGGTCGTCAGCAGGGTCTCGACAGCGACGTGGGACCGCGGGTCACCAGCGAGGAAAGCGTCGAGAACGGCGTCGCTGATCTGGTCGGCGAGCTTGTCGGGATGTCCTTCGGTAACAGATTCCGACGTGAAGAGTCGACGGGACACGGCTTGCACCTCATCTCGTGGGCGTGAATACACCTGTCGGGCGGATCCACCGACCATTTGTCCATATATATGGAACGTTCGGCACGAACCGTACCGGATCCGGACCGGAAGACAGGGGCGGGGCGGGACAGGCTCAGGAAGCCGTACAGATGGCCGAACTCACCCCGGCGAAATCAATATGGGCTCGCCCCACGAGCACCACCGGGATATACACGGTATTGACTTTCACACGCCGGTCACGAGATCGTCAACATCACCCATACTGTGACTTAAATCACGCAACTTTTCTTGATTTTCTTCAATAAGGGTGATAAATGCTTATCTGTCACTGAGTGCCCACTCCAGCAGCCACTGGACGGCCTCGGTGTGCCGCCGCGCCGCACCGAGATCCTCCCCCCAGGCATACAGGCCGTGCCGGGCGATCAGGATGGCCGGGGTCCGCGGATCCCGCAGCGCCGCCATCCGGTCGCCGAGGCCGGTCATCTCCTGGCTGTTGCCCACCACCGGGATGCGGACGCGGTCGCCGTCGGCGCCACGTCCCAGCGCCTTGAGCATCTCCAGGCCCTCGAGCTCGACGCCGCCCGGCCAGCGTTCGGCGGCCCGCACCGACACGACCGTGTGGACGTGCACGACCGCCCCCGCGCCGGCGGCCTCGGCGAGCCGCGCGTGCAGCGCCGCCTCGGCCGACGGCCGCCGGGCCGGCCCGACCGGCCGGGCGGCACCCGCGGCGTCGACCACGGCCACGTCCCCGGCGTGCAGCTCGGACTTGTCCAGCCCGCTCACGGTGACCGCGAGCCGCAGCGGGGCACGGCACAGCACGACCGACAGGTTCCCCGAGGTCGCCCGCATCCAGCCGAGGGACGCGTAGCGCGCCGCCTCCCGGGCCAGCGCCTCGCCCGCGACGCGCAGACCGGCCGGCCACCCGTCGGCGTCCACCGGATCACCAGTGTTCACAAGAACGTCGTCCATCAGAGCAGCACCCGTCGAAACACCATCCACCCACCAGATCATCAATTTCCGCCGGTGTCACCTCCACCGGCACCCGCCCGGCCCCGGACACTGCCTGTCCCACGCCCAGGGACAGCCGGACGGCCTGCCCGGCCGGATGGCCGGATGGCCGGATGGCCGGTCGACGTCCGGCGCGGACCGGCGATCCCACCGCTGGACATACCCGGGCGGCCCCGGCCGGCGGCATATCGTGCTGTGGATGACTCCTGTCGGCCGGCCTGTCTCCTGGACGGGCAACGGCATCCGTCTGCTCGACCAGACCGCGCTGCCCGCCCGGGTCGTCCACCTCGAGGTCACCGACGTGGACGTGCTCGTCGCCGCGGTGCGGCGGCTGGCCGTCCGCGGCGCTCCCGCCCTCGGTGCCGCCGGCGCGTTCGGGGTGGCCCTGGCCGCGGCCCAGGCCGAGCGGGAGAACTGGGACGCGGCCACTCTCGCACGGGCCATCGGCGGCATCCGCGACGCCCGTCCCACCGCCCTCGCGCTCGCTCTCGCGGTGGACGCGGCCCGCCAGCGGCTAGCCCACGGGATCTCCGCGGTCCTCGAATACGCCCACGACCTGCTGGAGCAGGACGAACGGGCGAACCGGGCGATCGGCGCGCACGGCGCGGACTGGCTGCTGCGCAGCGCGTCCCGGCCCACCGGCGCCGTCCACAACACCGGCACCATCCACGACACAGGCACGGGCACAGGCAGCGGTGGCGGTATCAGCGCCGGTACCACCGGCGGGAGGACTCCCGCGACCGTCCCCGGCAGCGACGGCAGCGGCCACACCGACGGCGGTGGTCGCCGTCCGCTGCGCATCCTCACCCACTGCAACACCGGGGCGCTCGCGACCGCTGGCTGGGGGACGGCACTGGGCATCATCCGCGAACTGCACGCCCGCGGGGCACTGGAGATCGTCTATGTGGACGAGACCCGGCCGCTGCTGCAGGGCAGCCGCCTGACCGCCTGGGAGCTCGACGTCGAGAACATCCCCCACCTGGTGCAGGTCGACGCCGCCGCCGCGGGGACGATCGTGCGTGGGCTCGTCGACGCGGCCGTCGTGGGCGCCGACCGGATAGCCGCCAACGGTGACGTCGCCAACAAGATCGGTACTCTCGGGGTGGCGCTGGCCTGCGCGTACGCGCGGATCCCGTTCGTCGTGGCCGCCTCCGCGTCGACCGTGGACCCGGCGACGGCGTCCGGCGACATGATCCCGATCGAGCTGCGGGACGGCGAGGAGGTGCTCGGCCACGCCGGGTCGCGGGTCGCGCCGGCGCGCTCCCGGGCGTACAACCCCGCCTTCGACGTGACGCCCGTGAGCCTGGTGAACGCGCTCGTCACCGAGCACGGGATCGTCGAGGCCGCGCGCGGCCAGCGCCCGCGGCCGCCCGCCCCGCCCCGGTAGGCCGCCGACGCCCCCGACAAGGTCATCGACGCCTCCAGCAAGGTCACCGACCAAGGTCATCGGCATCCCCGACAGGTCATCGGTGTCCCGGTGGGCCGTCGGCCGGTGGCGGTGCCGCGATCAGGGCGGCGGCAGGACGCTGATCTGGGTGAGGCCGCTCACCTCCGGGTGGTCACCCACGCCGCGGTCGTGGTTCGGCTCGCCCGGCCGGCGGACGCCGACCGTCGACCAGCCGGCGGCGCGGGCGGCGTCCAGCTCGTCGACGAGGTCCGAGAGGAAGAGCGTCCGGCCCGCTGGCACCCCGGTCGCCGCGGTGATCGCGGCGTAGGACGACGGCTGCCGTTTCGGGCCCGCCGTCTCGGTGTCGAAATACCCGCTGAACAGGCCACCGAGGTCACCGGCGAGGCTGCGGGCGAACCAGGCGCGCTGCGC
>NZ_CEVIVC010000009.1:5034-21836 GCF_982290645.1 Protofrankia sp. CiP1_Cm_nod4 | reverse complement strand
GGCCACCTCCGGGAACAGGTGGGAGGTCAGCTCGCCCGCGGCGAAACCGGCGTCCCAGATCAGCCCCTGCAGGGTCTTGAGCGGAGTGATCTTCTCGTCCGCGTCCAGCCAGGCATCGAGCGCGGTGACGATCCGGGCGGTGTCCGCCGCCGGCTCACCGATCAGCCCGCGGACCTGCGCGAGCGCCCGGCTGGTGTCCGGATGCCGCTGGTGGCTGTCGATCCACGCGCGCAGCCGTGCCCGCGAGTACGGGTAGAGGACGTCGACGACGAAGGATGTCGCGCTGGTCGTCCCCTCGATGTCGACGACGACCGCCTCGGCGGTGACCGTGACGGCGGCGGTCACCGGGCGGCGGCGGCCACGGCGTACAGCGCGTCGAAGTCGGGGAAGCGGGACGCGATGTCGCTGCCGGTGAAGTCACCGACCCAGCCGTCGGCGTCGTGGAAGAAACGGACCGCGGTGAACGACGGGCTGCTGCCCATGTCGAACCAGTGCGTGGTACCCGCCGGCACCGACAGCAGGTCGCCGGCCTCGCAGAGCACCGCGTGGACCTCGTCACCGATGTGCAGGTAGAAGACGCCGGCGCCGGCGGCGAAGAAGCGCACCTCGGCGTCCGCGTGGGTGTGTTCGGCGAGGAACTTCGCCCGCGTGGCGGCGGCCGTGGCCGGCCAGCCGGGCGCCTCGGCCGGATGCAGCGCCACCACGTCCACGAGGACGAATCCCTCGTCGGCGACGACCTTGTCCACCTGTTCCCGGTAGGCGGCGAGCACCGCGTCCTGGCCGGCGTCGGACGGGAGGTCCGCAAGCGTCCACTGGTCGAACCGGACGCCGACCGGCGCGAGGGCGGCGGCGGTCTCGTCCGGCCGGTCGGTGTCGCGCAGCACGCGGCCCGGGTCGTCAGCGGGCCAGGTTGTCAGGTGCGTCATGACGGCCTCCTCCGGTCGTGTCCGCGGCGGGCCTCGGCCCGAGTCCCGCCCTGGCCCGCCAGTCCCAGTGTGACGCCGGGCATGCACCCGCGCTGGCGGCCCGCGAAGCAACGCAACGGGAACGACACACAGAAGCAGCGCAACGGAAACGGCACACGGCGGAGAGCCGCCAGGCACCGTGCCCACCGCGGATGCCGTGCGGGGCCGGGACCGCGCGGGCGGCTGGCGTCCCTTCGGCCACGAAGAACGATCACGACCGCGACGGGACCGGCCGCCGCCGGGCGGCTGTCGTCGCCGGAGCCGCTCATCGCAGTGGGACGGTCACACCTTCGCTGAACGGGCCGTCGTGGAGCTCCAGGTGATCAGGCGTGGCATCGATGGGAATGTCGAAGACGAGGGTGCCAGTGACCTTCTCCCCCTCGGAGATGTTGCCCCAGAGCGAGTTGGAGAAGGCCGCCCGGGACAGCAGCTGGTCGGAGCCGTGCCTGGCGCCAGTGGTGTCGTACAGGCTCTGCGAGGCCAGCGTCAGGGTCCGGTCCGAACCGCCGATGTTGCTGACGGTCACATTGGCCAGGCAATACTGGCCGTCCGGATGCCGGGGGAAGAATCCGGCCTTCAGCTCGTCGACACCGCACTGGACGTTCGTCACGGTGAACTGGAGCTGCCCGTCCCGGACGGGGACACCGATGCCCGCCGCGGGTGCCGGCGATGCCGATGACGTGGCCGCCGGGCTGGTGGGCCTGGTGCCGCCCAGCCCGCCCGGGTCGTTCCCGCTCCCGCCGAGGCTGTCCAGAACGACCCAGCCGACCAGCAGCAACAGGGCCAGCAGGGGGACGAGCAGCCACCACCGGCGGGACCGCCGGCGTGCTGGCGGCGGCGCGGGCGGATACCAGCGCGGCGGCGCGCCGGCCGGCTGGCCGAACTGGCCGGGCGTGCCGAACTGGTTGGGCGTGCCGAACTGGTTGGGCGGGTTGGGCTGGCCGAACCGCGCCGGGCCGCCGGCCTGCGCCGGCTGGTCGAACCCGGCCGGCTGGTCGGCCGTGTAACCGGCGGGGAAGGCCGACGGACCGACCCGGGTCGGCGGCGGGACCGCCGCCATCTGCTGCGTCCAGCCGAGCACCTGGTCGATCGGCGTGGACGCGTTCACGTCGGCGTTGCCGTCGACCAGGCGGAGCAGCAGGTCACGCGCGGCCGGGCGGGAACGCGGATCCTTGGTCAGCGCGGTCTCGACGATCCGGCGCAGCGGCTCGGCGAGCCCGGCGAGGTCCGGCGGCTCGCCGACGATGCGCGCGCCCAGGTCGGCGTCGGCCTGTGGCCCGAACCGCCCCGGCTCGACGAACGGGTGCCGGCCGGTGCCGGCATAGGCGACCAGCAGGCCCCAGGTGAAGACGTCCGCGGGCGGGCCGACCGGGTGGTCGAGGATCTGCTCCGGCGCCATCCAGCCGGACGTCCCGAAGATCAGACCGCGGTCCAGGTCGTGCCGTACCACGCCCGCGGGCTTGGCGATACCAAAGTCGATCACCCGTGGCCCGGACAGCGACATGATGACGTTGGCCGGCTTGAGGTCGCGGTGGACGATCCCCGCGCGGTGGATGGCCGTGAGCGCGGTGGCCACGCCGATCGCGGTCCCGATCAGGGTCGACGGGGGCAGCGGGCCGTCCTCCATGACCACGCGGTCCAGCCGCGGTCCCTCGATGTACTCGGTGACCAGGTAGGGCCGGCTCGCGTCCGGGTCGGCGTCGAGCACCGAGGCGGTGCAGAACGGCGAGACCCGCCGCGCCGCCACCACCTCGTGCCGGAAGCGCTCCCGGAAATCCGGCTCGGCCGCGAGATCCGAACGGATCACCTTGACCGCGACCGGGCGGCCGAGGGTGTCCCGTCCCAGATAGACGGTGCCCATACCGCCGCTACCCAGACGAAAGTCCAGCACGTATCTGCCGACGGACGCCGGATCGCCCACGTCCAACGGCTCCAGTGACTGTGCCGTCGTCCCACCTCCGGCGCGGCCTGGCAGCATCACGTCTGCCGCCGCCGCGCTGATACACGCCTGCTCATAGCCTCATCGTCACTCATCCGGGGCCGGATGGGCAGGTCGACCGCGCGCCAACAACCACCCCGGCGGGGTGTCGAACAGCGGACTGTCGTCCGGCTGACCAGCACGTGGTGGGGCAGCCGGACGACAGCCCGTCGCACAGCATCCAGACAGATACCGAACGCTACTACCATCGCGGTCAGGACGCCGTGCACCACGGCCAGGACGCCGTGGCACGGTCAGGACGTCGGCCGTGTCAGGTCGTAGACGGTCTGCCCGCCCACGGTCCGCGCGGTGAAGCTGCCTTCCACCCAGGACGTGATCTCCCCGAATCCCCGGCCGGGACCGCCGAAGCCACCGGGCCCGGCGAATCCGCCCGCTCCGCCCGCTCCGCCCGGCCCGCCGGAGCCGCCGGAGCCGCCGGGCCCGCCGTCGCCGGAGCCACCCGCGGCGGATGCGGCGCCCGCGGACGCGCCCGGCGCGGCTGACCGGCCAGCCCCGCCGCCCGCGAGGTAGTAGTGGATGTCACCAGCCGCGACATACTGTTTGAACTGGTCCAGGGTGGGCGCCGGGTCGCCGCCGTTGAATCCGCCCATCGCCATGATGGCCGTACCACTGGCCAGCTCGAGCACACCTGCGGTCTGGGATCCGGACGTCGCGGCAGCCCAGCGATGGCCGGCCTGGCCATCCCTGAGCAGCTGGACGATTTCGGAGCCGGCGGCCGCACCGCCGTCGAAACCACCGCCGTCGAAACCACCGCCGGGGCCACCACCAGAACCGCTGGAAGCACCATCACGCGGCCGGCCGTCCGTCGCGCCATCCATCGCGTCGTTTGCCGCGCCGCCGGCCGGCCCGAAGAACTGGCGGGCCATCCCGCCGGGAAAGCCGCCGCCGGCCAGCGCCGGGCCGGCGCTGGGGATCGACCCGGAATGGGGGGTCGACGCGGTCTCGACGGCATAGGCGGCCGACGGCGCTCCCAGCGCGAGGGCGACCGCCGCCGCACCCACCACGGTGCCGCTCAGGGTGCCGCTCAGGGTGCCGCTCAGGGTGCCGGTGAGCGGCCGGCGGCCGACCAGCAGGGCGAGGGCGCCGACGGCGGCGGCCGCGACGACGACGAACCGCAGGGCCGGATACCAGTCGGGGGTGCGGTTCAACAGCACGAACGACCAGCCGCCGGTGGCCCCGACCGCCGCCGCCATCAATATCCGGGAAATCCAGGAATTCCTGGCCCGCCACAAGGCCGTCCCGCCGAAAGCGATCAGTCCGCCGATCCCCGGCGCGACCGCGATCGTGTAGTAGGGATGGATGATGCCGCTCATATAGCTGAACACGCCGACGGTGACGAGCGTCCAGCCGCCCCACAACAGCAGGCCGGCGCGGACGCGATCCGTGCGCGCGGCCCGACGGGTCACCCACAGACCGCCCACCAGCGCTGTCAACGCCGCTGGCAACAGCCAGGAGATCTGGGTGGCCATCTCGCCGCTGAACAGCCGGTTCCAGCCGGTGGCACCGCCGAACATCCCGCCGCCGGGGCCACCACCGCCGAAGAACACGTCACCGCCCGGGCCACCTGCCCCGCCAGGAGACGTCATCCGGTTCAGGTACGCGGCGGCTCCGGCTGGCAGATCCCCCTGGGGCAGGCCGGCGAACACGCCCCGGCCGGCGCCCCCGCCGGGATTCCCGTCACCACCGAAAATACGGCCAAGGCCGTTGTAGCCGAAGGTGAGCTCGAGAATGCTGTTGTTGGTCGACCCGCCGATATAGGGCCGGGAGTTCTTCGGCCACAGCTCGACCGCCGCCACGTACCAGCCGGCGGAGACGACGATCGCGGCCGCGCCGGTCAGCAGGCCGAGCAGCCGCCGGCCGACGGATGTGGGCGCGGCCACCAGATACACCAGCGCGAACGCCGGGACGGGCAGGAACGCCTGCATCATCTTCGTCAGAAAGGCGAACCCGACCGCCACCCCGGCCAGCGCCATCCAGCGGAAACCGCCGTCCTCGGTCGCGCGCACCACGCAATAGGCCGCGACGACGAGCAGCAGCACCAGCAGCGCGTCCGGATTGTTGAATCTGAACATCAGCACAGCGACGGGCGTCAGGGCGAGAACGGCGGCGGCGAGCAGCCCGGCCCGCGGCCCGGCCCAGCGACGAACCGCCAGGTACAGGACGCCGACAGCGGCCACGCCCTCGAGCGCGTTCGGGACAAGCATGCTCCAGCTGCTGAAACCGAAGAGCCGCCCGGACAGCCCCATCACCCACAGCGACGCCGGCGGCTTGTCGACAGTGATGAAATTCGACGCGTCGAACGACCCGAAGAACCATGCCTTCCAGCTCTGTGTGCCGGCCTGGACCGCCGCCGCGTAGAAGCTGTTGGCGTACCGGGAGGCACCCAGCTCCCACAGATAACCGACAGCGGCCGCGGCCAGCAGGACGAGCAGCGCCGGGCGTGCCCACCACGGGTCGGCCGCGTGCCCCCGCAGTGGCCGGGGCAGCCGTACCGGCGACCGGCCCGCTGCCCGTTGCGGCGCCCGCCGCGGCGGGGTCACCGGCTCGGCGGGCTCGAGGCTGGTGCCGACCGTGCTCCAGTCGAGGCCGCCGACGCCCGCGCTCATCGTGTGATCAGACTGGCGGAAGCGTTCAGGCTGGTGGCGGTGTTGCTCGCGGAGGTGTTACTGCCGGATCCGCTGGATCCACTGGATCCGCCCGCCAGGCCCGCCGCCGGGCAGACCGGAATCGCGGCGAAGCTGCGCGACGCACTCCCGGAAGGCCTCACGGGTCTTGGAGTCCGTCAGATCCGGACGTATGGGGGTGCCGTCGTCGACGGTGACGCCCTTGCTCCGCAGGCATTCCTGGAGAGCTTCCCCGTCGATCGCCAGCCTGGGACGGCCTTGCCCACGCTCGCCGCCATCCGGGAACCCCCCGTAGCGTGGATATCCCTCACCGTATCTGCCAGGAGGGAAAGGGAAATAGCCGCCTCCGTGGAACCGGCCGTAGCCCGTGCCGTCGCCGGGGAAGCCGCCCGCGGCGAGGGAACGGTCCGCGTTCTGGCCACCGTCCATCCCCGTACCGGCGGCCAGCACGGCGGCGCCGGTGCCCAGGACCACGACGAGCACCGCGGCGGCCGCGATCAGCCCGTTGCGCCGCCGGCGGGAACCGCCGGCTCCACCCGGTGACCGGCCCTCCGCTCCGGCGGCGGCATCGGCGACGACAGTGGGGTAATCGGGGACTTCCGAGCCTCCCGGATCTTCCGGGCCTCCCGGATCTCCCGGGCCTTCCGGGCCTTCCGGGCCTTCCGGGCCTCCCGGGCCTCCCGGGGCGCCAGGGATGCCGGCGGCGGGCACGCCCGGCTGGCCCGGCCCGACCCACCACGGCCCGGCCAGCGCGGCGGATACGGGCACCTCCGACGGCGCGGCGTGGATCAGCGCGACCACGTCCGCCACCGAGGTCGCGGGACCGATCACGTCGGCTCGCACCTGCGCCCCGAAGTCCGCCGAGACGTCGACACCGGGTGGCGTGACCACCACTACGGCGGTGTCACTCGGCCTGGTCGCGAGGATCGGCAGCAGTTCCCGGTCGTACATCGTCACGACCAGGATCGTCCGGATCGTCACGTTCGGTGGCTGTGGGCGGGACGACCCGTCGCCAGCCACGGTGGCCGGCCTGTCCGCGGCGGCCGGCTGCGGTTCGAACGGCGGTTCGAACGGCGGCTCGAACGGCGGCTCGAACGGCGGCTCGCTCGACGGAGGAAGAACATCATAATCGGGCCCGAGCGCTTCCGCGATCAGGCCCGGGTCCGCGGGAAGCCCCAGGCTCAACCACACACGTGTCATACACACACCGTCGCTGTCACGCCTGAGGGAAAGCTTTCAGGAACCTGGGGACTTCCTTGTAGATCTGCCCATCGGCCCGGCTACGGGCGGCTCTCCCCGAACGTCTCTCCCCGCGCCGCGGGGACGCCGCCGGGATCCCGCCCCACAGCGGCATGAAAAGAACACCGTCGCCGCGCTGCCCGCCAGCCCTCCGGGCGGCCACCAGCCTTCCGGACAGCTATGCCGGCGGCATGCCGCCCGCCCCAGTACGGCCGTAACCCGCTTCCCTGCCTCGCCATGATCTAAATCATGACAACCGATAGTCGCTTGGTAGATATTCTGTTGCTCTTTTTAAGAGTTTCTTGTGTGATAAACGAACAGGAAGCCCAAAAGAGCAACGTTCCAACAATGATCCACTCGGGCCAGCCTGCGAGAGGGCGGCCTGCGGAGGCCATGCCCCACAGGGGCTCGATCGTCGCGTCGGGGGGGCGTCATGAGCATCGGTACCGGTGGCACGAGCACGCCCATGACCGCGGCCAGCGAAACAGCGATCAACGTGGTGGACGGCGTGGCCGCGCCACAGTGGATCGTCATGCTGACCGGCCTGGTCGCGCTCGCGGCCGTCGTACCCCGACGGACCTGGCGCAACAGCGGCCACCTCGACACCATCGCGCACGAGGGCGGCCACGCGCTCGTCGCCTACCTGCTCGGATACTGGGTCGTCGGCGTGTGGCTGTTCTCGGACACCTCCGGCCTCACCGGCTCGTACGGACGACCGAACCGGACAACCGAGTTCCTCGTCTCAGCGGCCGGTTACACCGCGCCGTCGCTGCTCGGCCTGGGCGCGGCGGCCCTGCTGCGTGCCGGGCACGTCACGGCGACGCTGCTGCTCGCCGTCATGGCGCTGGCCGCGCTCTTCCTCGTCGTCCGCAACGCGTTCGGGATCGCGATCATCGTCGCGGCCGCCGGAGCGGTCGTACTGGCGCTGCGTTCGGCCGACACGGGCACGCAGAGCGCGCTGGCCTGCTTCCTCACCTGGTTCCTGCTGCTGTCCGGCCCCCGCTCCGTCCTCGACCTGCACCGGCACCGCAGAAAGGGCCCGTCCTCCTCGGACGCGGACGCCATGGCCGAGCTCACCGGCATCCCCGGCGGCCTCTGGGTCGCCGCCTTCGCCCTGGCCAACACCCTGTGCCTGCTCCACGGCACAACCCTGCTCCTGCGCTGACCGGAACCCGCCATGCCAACGTCAAGCTGAAGCCCCACAAAAACCGCCTCTCCGCAGTTGACTGGAGGGCGTATCCGGTCAGCAGCCGTGCGTGACGACCCGTGGTGACGGAACGTAGTCGCGTTTTGGTTTGGAGAAGGTGAGGCACCCGCCCGCCGAAATGATCGCTCTTACCAGAGAAGAGATCATCGAGCGGACAGGTGCGTCTGTATCTCCCGAGGGAGCTTGCCCACCGCGCGCAGCGCTGACTGCCTGATCGTCACCACATACAGGGCAGACTCGGTCGCAATGACCATCTTGCCGCGCCCCCGCAGGGGGTCAGCCCGTCAGGTCATCCCAGGTGAAGCCCAGTTCCGCCATGGCTTCGTCCAGAGGCACGGGCTCGCCGCCTTCGGCAAGCGCCGTGTCCAGGCACTGACGGTCGTACTCGTCCTCCGCGTCCGTGGTCTCGTACACCACGTCGATCACTGGCTCCGGCATGGGCTCACCTTCCTCGTGGCCCATGCGACTCACAACATTCCAATCACAACATTCCAACTTCCGATGTGCCCAGGCTCACATCGGCAAGCTCCACGGTAACCCGACGCACGCCGTCGTGATATCTCCCAGGCCAAAGAGAGGATCATGTCTCGGCTGTTCGGGGGCTCTTTTCGATCGGTCGACAGAGGAGTGTCAGATGTGTTACATGCATCGAATGCTCCGGGTCGGGTAGAGGTGTTCCATGGTTCGACACCGGAGGGGTCCGGCAACACCGTGTTCTCGGAGCGTCACCTGTCCTGCGCCGGGGGCGCGTCCAGCCGCTCACGCGGCGCGTGTCGCGCGTCCGAGCATTCCGCAGCTTCTGTTCGCCGCGACCACGGTGGCGGCTGTCATCGCCATGCCCTCCGACGTGCTGGCGGGTTCGGCATCGACGCTGTCCGACGCGCCGGCCGCCGCCGGCCCCGCCGTCACGAGCCCGGTGGCCGGCCCGGGGACCGCGGGCGGGGCCACCGAGCAGACGGCCACGGGGGCCACGGGTCCGGTGGCCGCCGGGCCGGCGCGGCAGCCTGCCGCGATCACAGCGGTTCAGCGGGACGGCTCGTCCGTGGACGAGCAGATCGCACAGGCGGTGCGCAGCAGCCCGCTGCTGGGCGAGGTCCCGCCGGGAAACGTCGAGGTGACCGACGTCCACGTGTCCACGGTCGATCCGGCCGTCGCGACCGCCCGTGTCATACCGACCGGCGGTGAGACCGACCCCGCCACCGCCCTGCTGCGCCACAGCGCTCCCCCGGGCTCCCGCTGGGCCCTGACCGAGCTGGGAACGGCCGGTGTCGGCTGCGACACCCTGGCCCCAGCGGTACGCGACGACCTCAACATCCCCTGCGAGACCCTCCCGACCGGCTGACCCAGCGCCCCCGGAAGCCCCGGATCATGACAACGAGGGAACACCTGGCTGCTGTGACAGCCACGTGTTCCCTCGTTGCGGTGACCGGAGCGCCATCAGGATGAGGACGCGCGGCCTCCTCTGGTCAGCGGGCGCGCGCCCGGCCCGTGGGCGAGTGTCCGGTCAGTGGGCGAACGTCCAGGCTGACAGGAAGGCGACGGCAAGGATGATCGCCCCGCGGATCGGGGCCTGCCAGCGCTCGACCGCGGCACGCCGCTCGCTGACCGACGACAGCGGGCCGGCCAGGGTCACGAGCAGGATCCCGGCCCACGCCAGCGCACCCACCTGGCGGTCCGCCCGGGTGTCGAACGCGTAGAAGACAACCGAGAACACGAGCACGGCCGCGAGCAGGACCTGCGGCAGCAGGAGCAGCGACACCTTCGGCTGGAAAGCCTTCTCGGTCGTACCGGACGAGCGGGGCCGGTATCCGGACGCGACGCGCACGAGCGCGAGCAGGTAGATCGGGGAGTTGAACAGCACGCTCGACACCGTGCGGGGCGCCGCCCGCGTCCCCGCGTACGCGGCGATGAAGAACAGGGTGCTGGCGAAGTAGGGCAGCCCGAACAGCAGATACGCCCGCTGGGAGCCCGTGGAGGCGAGCGGGGAACGGAAGACGATGGACAGCACCGGCCCCAGCGCGAAGACCACCTGAACGGACGCCAGCAGCGGGCTGAGGGTGCTGTGCAGGTAGTGCGCCCGCTGCCAGCGGGTCAGGCCCGGCCTGGCCAGCGGGTTGTCGAACAGCAGCAGCCGGGTGCTGTCCATCGCCCAGCGCAGCCGCTGCTTGGCGTAGACGGCCGCCGTCGCCGGCGCCGTCCCGACCGATATCGGGACGGGATGATAGATGCTGGACCAGCCATGAGCATGCAGTTCGTATGACGTCTGGACGTCTTCTACTATGTTCCATTCGCTGAATCCGCCGACTGATTCAAGCGCGGACCGTCGGTAGAGCGTCCCGTTCCCGCAGGAGACCGCCGCGTTGTCCCGGTCCTTCGCCGGCTGCAGGGAGCGGTAGAAAATGCTATCGGTGTTGTTCAGGACGTCGAGACGGCCGGTGTCGAAACGCTGGGCGGTGCAGACGAAACCGACGTCCGGATCGCGCAGATAACCGACCACCTGCTCCCCGAGATCCGGGACCACCAGATGGTCCGCGTCGAGGGCGAGAACCGCGTCACCGCGGGTGCGGGCCAGCGCGTGGTTGAGGTTGCCGGCTTTCCCCGGCGTACCGTCGACCCGGGTGAAGCAGGGCACCCCGAGCCGGGACGCGAGCGCGTCGATCTCCCGCCAGTCCTGCCGGCCGGCGATACGGCCGTCGTTGAGGACGTATGTCTGGTGCGGATAGTCGATGGCGAGGGCGAAACGCAGGGTCCGCTCGACCATGGCCGCGGGCTCGCCGCACACCGTCACGAACACGTCCAGAGTGCCCACCGGCGGCGGGGCCTGCCGGGCAGCGCCTGGCCGCAGCCGGCCCATCATCACCGCCGTCCACCCGACGGCCAGGTAGGCGACCAGCTCAGCGGCATAGAACAGGTAGCCGATCGCGCTGGTGCCGCCGAGTGTCGCCGTCCGCCAGGCCAGGTAGATCGCGCCGAGCGCGATGACGAGCAGGCCTGCCACCCGCCCCGTCCGGCCACTGGCCGCCGCCCCGGCCCTGCCCGCGGTGGCGGAGCGCGCGCGCGAAGCCGCTTCCGCTGGCTGCCGGGGCCTGGGCACCAGCGGTACAAGACCGTCGTCAACCGGCACGGCAGCACCGGACGGTGCTGTGTCGCGAGCCATTTCTACCACCTTTCGAAAAAATCAGCCTGTTCGGCGACCGTCCATACAAATGCCTCTGGGACGTGCCCGGAAAAGATTTCAATCAATGCACTTCTCCTGGCTGCTGACAGTCGACCGACATGATGACATCGCAAGTGTTCGCCCTCGATGATTACAGCAGCGCATACCCGCCATGACACAGGGTGAAAAGCCGGTGTTTCTCTTCCGAAGGAAGTAGGGCCGGATCAGGCCCGCTCGTCACCGACCGCCGGTAATATCACCGATAACGCCGCCGGTAATATGCTGGTTCGTCCGTCGAAAACAACCCGAAACGTCCGCCCGGTATACCGTGTCGACCACTTCGGCGGCATCCCTCCCGGGACGCGGCGCGCCATGGTCGCCACCCCGGGTGAATTCCGGTGGCTCACCCGGACGCCGGTGGAAGTGTCCACCGCGGTATCAAACCGGGCACGGTGACGACCATGGACGAAATGTCCAGAAACTGACTGCCGAGCCAGCGGCGGTGGCACGGCGGGCAGCGCCCCCACGCCGATACGGGCAGACGCCCACAGCCCACCGGGCGGCTTCACATGCCGGCGACGGCGCGTCGAAAGGCCCGGAGCGCGCCGCCATCGGGCCCATGTGATCAAGGCGTGATCGGGCTATGCGCGCGGATACCCGGCTCGTGGCGCTGTCCGGGATGTCGGGGAGCCGCCCGCGACCCGAGCGCGCGGCCGGCCGAATCCTCGAGATCGGCCGAGATCGACATCGCCGCTCCGGTCGGGGACCGGAGACGAAAACGCGGTCCTTCAACCGCCCGCTCGCCGGGTGGCCGATAAATGATCATTACGTGATGGCGGTCATACGTCCGGGTTCTGGCAAGGGCGGGCCGTTGACGCCATGGGATCATGGCGATGGAGCCGCGGTGGCGCGATCGCCTTTCTTCCGCGCTCGGGGCCGCTCAGCGCGAGCCCGGAAACCGGCCGGCAAGCCCGGGACCCGGCCTGGCCCGATCAGCGGTCAGGCCAGCTCAGGCCAGGCCAGCTCAGGCCAGGCCAGGCCAGGCCGGGCCAGGCCGGGCCGGCTCGGGTCACGGCAGGCCCCGTCCCCGGACCGCCCGGGGAACGGTCACGTAACCCCGCCCGGGGTTACCCGAGAGGAGGACCGATGCCGTCCGTGCTGTGGCTGCACGGAGGGGCGTGCGGCGGGAACACCATGTCCTTCCTGAACGCCGACGAGCCGAATGTCGTCGACCTCGTCACCAGCTTCGGGCTCGAGCTGCTCTGGCATCCCTCCCTCGCCCTGGAGTCGGGGACTCACGCGCGCAAGCTGCTGCGGGCCTGCGCCAGCGGCGAGACGCCGGTGGACGTCCTGGTGTTCGAGGGCTCCGTGATCGAGGGGCCCGAGGGCACCGGCCGCTACGACATGTTCGCCGACCGGCCCATGAAGGACTGGGTGATCGACCTGGCAGGAACGGCCCGGACCGTGGTCGCGGTCGGGGACTGCGCCTGCTGGGGCGGGATCGCGGCGACGGCGCCCAACCCGACGTCCTCGACCGGTCTGCAGTTCCACAAGCGTGAGCGCGGCGGCTTCCTCGGCGCGGAGTTCCGCTCGCGCGGCGGGCTGCCGGTCGTCAACATCCCGGGCTGCCCGGCCCACCCGGACTGGATCTCCCAGATCCTCGTCGCGCTGGCGACCGGCCGGGCCGCCGACATCGACCTGGACGAGCTCCAGCGGCCGCGGACGTTCTTCACCAGCTTCACGCACACCGGATGCACCCGGACGGAGTTCTTCGAGTACAAGCAGTCCACCACCACGTTCGGGGAGGGCACCCGCACCGGCTGCCTGTTCTACGAGCTCGGCTGCCGCGGCCCGATGACCCACTCGTCGTGCAACCGCATCCTGTGGAACGGCCAGTCGTCCAAGACCCGGGCGGGTGTGCCGTGCATCGGGTGCACCGAGCCGGAGTTCCCGTTCTTCGACCTTGAGCCGGGGACGGTCTTCCGGACCCGCAAGGCCGCCGGCGTCATCCCCCGGGAGATCCCGGAAGGCACCCGCCACCTCACCTACCTGGCCCAGTCCGCGATCGCGAAGATCGCCGCCCCGGACTGGTCGAAGAAGGACACGTTCGTCGTCTGACGCCCCGCCCGCTCCGCTCCGCCCGCACCGGATGGACACCGCCGACTGGAAGAAGGGGACACCGATGACCACCGTCGATCTCAACGTCAGCCCGATGGGCCGGGTCGAGGGCGACCTGGACGTCCAGGTGACGGTCAGCGATGGCGTGGTGACCTCCGCGCGGGCCCAGGCGGCCATGTTCCGCGGCTTCGAGATCATCCTTCAGGGCAAGGACCCCCAGGCCGGCCTGATCGTCACCCCGCGCATCTGCGGCATCTGCGGCGGCAGCCACCTGTACAAGGCCGCGTACGCCCTGGACGTGGCGTGGGGCACCCGGATACCGCCCAACGCCACGCTGGTCCGCAACATCGCGCAGGCGTGCGAGACGCTGCAGAGCATCCCGCGCTACTTCTACGCGCTGTTCGCGATCGACCTGACGAACAGGAAGTACGCGCGCTCGCCGCTCTACGACGAGGCCGTCCGGCGCTTCACCCCGTACACCGGTACCAGCTACGCCCCGGGGGTCGTCCTGTCCGGCAAGCCGACCGAGGTGTACGCGATCCTCGGCGGGCAGTGGCCGCACTCCAGCTTCATGGTGCCCGGGGGTGTCATGGGCGCACCCACCCTCTCCGACGTCACCCGGTCGATCGCCATCCTGGAGCACTGGAAGCACAACTGGCTGGAGAAGTACTGGCTCGGCTGTTCGGTCGAGCGCTGGCTGGCCAACCGCACCTGGGACGACGTGCTCGCCTGGGTCGAGGAGAACGACTCCCAGCACGACAGCGACTGCGGCTTCTTCATCCGCTACGGCCGTGACATCGGCCTGGACACCTACGGCGGCGGGATCGGCAACTACCTGGCCACCGGCACCTACTTCCACCCCGACCTCTACGCGGAGCCGACCATCGAGGGACGCAACGCCGCCCTGATCGCCCGCTCGGGGGTCTGTTCCAACGGCGAGTTCCTCACCTTCGACCAGAGGTGGGTCCGCGAGGACGTCACCCACTCCTTCTACGAGGGGACGCAGGCCCGCCACCCGTTCGACGGCGAGACCCGGCCGCTCGACCCGCAGCGAGGGCGTGAGCAGGGCAAGTACAGCTGGGCGAAAGCGCCGCGCTACCACCTGTCGGGGCAGGGGTACGTCCCGATGGAGGCCGGCCCGCTGGCCCGCCGGATAGTCGCCGGCGCCCCCGGCGCCGCCGCCCACCAGGACTACGACCCGCTGTTCACCGACATCATTGCCCGGGCCGGGCCGTCGGTGCTGGTCCGCCAGCTCGCCCGGATGCACGAGGCCGCAAAGTACTACCAGTGGACGCGGCAGTGGCTCGACCAGCTCGACCTGCGGGAGAGCTTCTACACCAGACCGGCCGAGCCCACCGAGGGCCGCGGTTTCGGGGCCACCGAGGCCGCCCGCGGGTCGCTGGCCGACTGGATCGTCATCGAGGACGGAAAGATCGCGAACTACCAGGTGGTCACGCCGACCGCGTGGAACATCGGCCCCCGGGACGGCTCGCAGACGCCCGGCCCGATCGAGCAGGCCCTGGTCGGCACACCGGTCGCCGACGCCGAGGACCCGGTGGAGCTCGGGCATGTGGCCCGCAGCTTCGACTCCTGTCTGGTGTGCACCGTGCACGCCTACGACGGGCGGACCGGCCGGGAACTGAGCAAGTTCGTGATCAACGGTGCGGTCTGACCCGGGGGAGACGGACAAGGAGCCCAGCGATGAGTGACGCCCGGCCGACCGGGCCGACGTGGAACGAACCCGGCTTCGGCGCGCTCTCGGAGGCGCTCGACGAGGCGGCGGCCGGCGTCCGGGAGCTGGAACCGGCGGCCCGGCTGCGGGCCGAGCAGCTGCGGCACGCCGTCGAGGCCCTGCACGGCAGCGGGATCAACGCGATCGTCCGCCGGCTGCGCGAGGATCCCCGCGGCCGGGAGCTGCTGTTCGAGCTGGCGGACGATCCCGTGGTACGCCTGCTCTTCTCCGTGCACGGGATCCTCCAGCCCACGCCGGTGACCGAGTCGCTGCGCGCGCTGGAGAAGGTCCGCCCGTACCTGCGGGCGCACGGCGGGAACGCGGAGCTGGTCCGGGTGGACGGGGACACCGCGTTCCTGCGGGTCAGCGGCACCTGCAACAGCCGCGCGCTGGCCGGAGTCACGTTGCGTGAGGTCGTCAAGGAGGCTCTGATCGGCGGGGTCGGGTCGATCGCGCGCGTGGTGATGCTCGCGGGTGACCCACCCCCGACACTGATCCCGCTGGGCCCGGTGCGTAACCGCGACGATGGAGACGACGGATGGGTGGCGGTCGGGACGGCGGCGGACCTCGGCGGGCGGCCGATCACGGCGCTGCACCTCGAGCGGGCCGACGGCGTCAGGGCCGACATCGTGGTCATCAGTCTCGACGGCCGGCTCACCGCCTACCGCGACACCTGCGCCCACCAGGGCCTGCCGATCAACGTGGCGCAGCTCGACCCGGCCACCGACACCCTCACCTGTCCGCGGCACGGATTCTGTTACGACGCGCGCTCCGGCGCCTGCCTGAACTCGCCAGGCGCGCAGCTGACGCGGCTGCCCCTGCGGGTGGACAACGGCCAGGTGTGGATACGGCTCGACGCGTGACAGCCGGCCACGCGACAGGATCATGTGGGGCTGTCCGGGCCGCCGGTTCCCGTCCTGGCCGGCGCTCCCCCGGCGTCGGCGTTCAGCCGGCCTGGCCGCGTTCAGCCGGCCTGGCGGATCCTGGAGTGGTGCGGCGCCCGCAGGATCTTTCCCGGGGCTCGCTCGTCGGCGGCCACCCAGTATCCGCCGTCAGGGCGTAGGCCCACCTGCTCGGGCGGGACGCACCGGCCGTCGACACGGTGGGCGTCGAACCCGGTGCCCACTCCCGCGAAGGTCTCGTGGCAGCCCGGGCAATGGGCGGCGGTCAGCGCCGTCCACTGCACGTCGCATCGCCCGCAGCCCAGCAGAATCGGGCGATCGTAGTCGACGTCCCGGCCAGCCAATGGCTCGCTCCTCACGCATGTCCGAGCTCTCGCCCTCCGCGGCCATGGTTCTTCCGCCCATGTATCGCGGCGAGCGCCGCTCCCCTGCGCTCACCGTCACAGTGCCGCAGACACGCAGACTATCGGTGTATCCACCGCGTTTCGCCCCGTCCCCTCCTCGAAGCTCGTCCAGCAGGTCAACGGCAGCGCGAAAACCATGATTTATTGATCTTTGGTTGTTACCGGCGGATCCTGGCCGCCGGTCACGCGGAAACCACGACCGTACGGTCTCCGGTCGGCCACGGAGGTGCAGACAAACGCACGGTACCGAAGACGGCACCAAACGCGGCTGACAGGCCGATCGGGAGAACCGGGCCAGGGCCCCTGCGCCGCCGTTGACCGGTTTGTCAGCGTCTGCCGAGGGTCATGACGTCGTCGTGCCGCGCCACCTGACAGGTGGGCCGCCGTTGGCCTGGTGGTACCAGAATAGTCCCGGGTTGCGCCGGCGGGCCCGGGGACGGCACGGCCGTCCTTCG
>NZ_CEVIVC010000009.1:0-4650 GCF_982290645.1 Protofrankia sp. CiP1_Cm_nod4 | reverse complement strand
TTTTTCAGCGTCTCTTCAGCGCTTCCTCGGCGTTCGAGACCGGGTGTCGGCAGGGCTGGAAAGCCGGGAAAACCGGAAGCCGACATGGGAGACCCGGATCCGGAAGATCCGGGTTCCCGAGCGCCGTCCGGAGCAGGCCGAACGGTCCTCGTGTCCCGGCGGGCGGCCCGGCGTCACCGCGGGAGCCAGCCGGGACACAGCCGCGCGAAACGGAAACGGTGAAACGGAAATACCGGTGGATCAGGCCGCCTCGGCCGGCTCGTAGGTCTGGCAGCGCGGACCGCACACCCGGATGCAGGCATTGCAGCCGATGCACTGGCCGGCGGCATCGATGATCATAATTTTGCGCTCGATGTCCTCGTCGTCGTCAAAGGGATCGACCAGTTCACCCTCGTCGTTCACGCCCATCAGGCGGAGCACACCCTGGGCGCAGACCTTGTAGCAACGACCACAGCCGATACATTTGTCCCCGTCCAACGCCACGATGTACTGCGGTACCCAGGGAGTACCGTCGCGGGTGGCGAACTTCACATGACTCATTCCCGATCTCCTCGGTCCAGAACGATCAGACGGCGCGCTTCACGCCTCCTGGCGGCCCGTGCGGCCGAGCCGCCGGCAGCGCGGAAAACACGACCACGCCACCTTCGGCCCGCTACGCGAGCGGCGTCCGATGCGCCATATACACGACCTGTCCGAGGAACCGCCCGTGGACGGGAAGCACGGAAGTCGCCCAGGGGCACCTACGACGCCTACAGCTCCATCTTGGCGTGGGCCCCGCGGGCGGGCACCGTACAAGTACGCAGGTACCTCAGCAAACGGTATCTCGGCCCCGGCCACGTGGGCGGACGGCTACTTGACCAGGGCGCGGCGGGCTCCCCGCGGCCGGGGTGGCGGGCCGTCCGGGCCTTCCGGACGAGCCGTCGCGCCCGCGCGCCGCCCACCGGCGCGGCGCCGGAGAACGTCGACGCCGCCGCCGACGACGACGACAAGATGTGATGTGCACACATTCATGTCCACCCGGCCGGCATATCAGCCCGGCCAGCCGCCGTGGACGACCCGCCGGCCGAACCACAATCCCTCGACCGTCTTCCAGGAGCGATACAAAGTAAAGACTGTTCCAGCCGGCGTGCGCGGGACTCTCCGACCAGGGCCCGCGGAGCTGAACGCGACGCGCCGGGACGAGAGGTGGAAAAACGACGTTACCCGGCATGCCACCGCCCGCCGGGCGAGATGCGGCGAGATCGTCCCCGGGCCGGTCAGAATACCGACCAGGAAACTGGCCAGAACGTACTGCCGGCAGCATACGAGAACATAACGACACCGAGATACCAAGCAAATACACACTGGCGTACGAAAACGGCGGATGGCCCGCGAGGACACCACCGGAGAGGACCGCCGGTAAACGGCGGCGGCTCATGAACAAACATGCCCGACAGGACCTCCGTGGCCGCTGTCCGCGACCGTTCCCGGACCGCGCCACAACATCCAGACAATTATCTTGCGCCAATCGACAATCGGGGGGATCGCCTGTGACGGACGTCGCGATAGTCGGGCTTTCGGCTCGTTTTCCGGGCGCGGCCGACCTCGGCGAATTCTGGCGCCTGCTCCAGACAGCGGGGCCACAGTTCCACGAGGTGCCGGACAGCCGATGGATTCACCGGACCTTCTACGACCCGCTGAATCCACGAAATCCGCATCGGGCCTATACCGACCGGGTCGCCTTCGTCGACGACGTCGACCGGTTCGCGGCGGCGCACTACCGGATCCCACCGCTGCGCGCCCGGGCGATGGACCCGCAGCAGCGGCTACTGGTCGACCTCGCCCGTGAGGCGCTGCAGGACGCCGGCCTGGAACGCCGCCCGTTCGACCGGGCACACACCGGCGTCTACATGGGCATCAGCCAGTCCGACTACCGGGAGCTGGCCGGCGCCCGGATACGGGCGAGCCTGCTCGCGGACGGCTCGCTGCACGGCGGCGAGGCCGACCCGGACCTGCTCGCCGCGGCCGAGCGGGCCGCGGACGCCGGCATCGCCGCACCGCACGCGTACACCCTGGCGGGCTGCCTGCCCAACATGGCGGCCGGAACGATCAGCAGTGTGTTCGACCTCGGCGGCCCCGCGTTCGCCATCGACTCCGCCTGCTCGTCCGTGCTGGTGGCGCTGCATGAAGCGGTCCTCGCGCTGCGCACCGGGGTGTGCCGGGTCGCCCTGGTCGGCGGGGTCTTCCTCAACCTGGCCCCGGACGCGCTGATCTCCTTCTCCCGGGTGGGTGCGCTCTCGCCGAGCGGGGTGTGCCGTCCCTTCGACGAGCGCGCCGACGGGTTCGTCCTCGGCGAGGGCGGCGGGGTCGCCGTCCTGCGTCCCCTCGCGGACGCGCTGGCCGACGGTGACCGGGTGTACGCGGTGATCCGCGGCATCGGCATCACCAACGACGGCCGCGCCGCCGGCCCGATGACGCCGAGCGCCCATGGGCAGCTTGCCGCGCTGCGGGCCGCCTACGCCGACGCCGGTGTGGCCCCGGGCACGGTAAGCGTGATCGAGGCCCACGGCACGGGAACCACCGTCGGTGACCGGACCGAGACCACCGCGCTGCGGGACCTGCGCGCGGAAGACCCCACGGCCGGGCCGTGCGACCTGCTCTCGGCCAAGGCCCTCATCGGCCACACCCTGGCGGCGGCCGGGGCGGCGAGCCTGGTGAAGATGGCGCTCGCGCTGCACCACGGGATCGTCCCGCCGCAGCCGGAGATCCGGCCCGACCCGGCCCTGCCGCTGGCCGAGGCCGGGCTGCGCGTCCCGACCGAGCCCCGGGTGTGGACCGACACCGAGGAGCGGCCCCGGCGGGGCGCGATCAGCTCGTTCGGCTTCGGCGGCACCAACGTGCACGTGATCATGGAACGGGCGCGACGCCGGGCGGACGGCCGGGCGGACAGCCGGGCGGACTGCCAGGCAGCGCCGGACTCCCCGCCGGGGCGGCCATGGCTGCTGCTGCTGTCCGCGGGCTCGGTGGAGCTGCTCGCCAGCCACGCCGAGGCCGTCCGGGACACGGTGGAGGCCGACCCGACGATCACACCGGCCGCGCTCTCCCACACCCTCGCCACCCGTGAGCTGCTCCCGGCCCGGCTGAGCCTGGTCGCGACATCCCGCGCCCAGGTGTGCCAGCGGCTCACCGAGGCCACGGCCCGGCTGCGGGCCGGCCGCCTCGGCGAGCTGCCGGGCGGCGGCTACGCCGTGTCCGCCCCACTGCCCGAGGCGGACCGCCGGACCGCCCTGATGTTCCCCGGGCAGGGCATCCAACGGCCGGGCATGCTCGCCGACCTGTACGAACGGTTCGCCGGCTTCGCCGCGCCGGCCGACGCGTCGGACGAGGTCCTGCGCCCGTTGCTCGGCCGCCGCCTGGCCGAGCTCGTGTGGGACGCGCGTCCGGACGCCGGTCAGCGGGCAGCCGAGACGACGGAGGCGGCCGAGACAGCAGAGACAGCCCTGACCGCGACCGAGATCTGCCAGCCCGTGCTCGGGGCGCTGGGCATCGCGGTCGGCGAGCTGCTGGCGCGCTGCGGGCTGCGGGCGGACGTCTGCATCGGCCACAGCGTCGGGGAACTGCCGGCGGCGGTGGCCGCGGGCGCCGTGGAACCGGCCGACGCCCTGCGCTTCCTGGCCGAACGGGGCGCGGCCGTCGCCGGCGCGCAGCCCGCGTGGCGCGGCGGCATGCTCGCGCTCCACACCGACGAGGCAATGTTCCACCGGCTCGCCGCCGGCATCGACGGGGTGTGGCTCGGCTGCGTCAACCATCCCTCGCAGCTCGTCGCCAGCGGCTGGCTGAGCGCGCTGGAACGGCTCCGCGAACGCGGTGCCGCCGAGGGCGTCACGACCAGACAGCTGCGGGTCTCGCACGCCTTCCACTCCCCCCTGGTGGCCGAGGCGGACGCCCGGATGGCGGACACGCTGGCGGCCCTGCCCATCCGGGCCCCGCGGGCGGTCATCGCCTCCTCGGTCAGCGGGCAACGGTGCGACGACCCGCGGGAGCTGCGGACGCTGTGGGCACGGCACTGCTCGGCTCCGGTGCGCTTCATGGACGCGGTCCGTGACGCGGCCGCGGCGGGTGCACGGATCTTCGTCCAGGCGTTCGGTGGCGACTCGCTGCTGTCCATGGCGCACCGTTCCCTGGCCGGATCGGTCCAGGCCAGGTACGTGGCCCTGGCCGCGGGCCGGCCCGACGACGGCCGCACGCTGCTCGCCGGCCTCGGCCAGCTGGCCTGCCTGGGCGTCCCGCTCGACGTCCTGCCGCTGTTCGGCCCCGGCGAGCGGGAGCTGGTGGCCCTGCCTCCCTCGCCGCTGGTCACCAGCGCCTACTCGGTACGTATCAATGCCGCCGGCAGGCCGGCCCGGCCTGGCTCGCCGGCCGGGCCGGACAGCGGGCCGGCCATCACCCCGGCCGGACGCGGCACCGGGCCGGACGCCGTGCCCGGACAGCACGGCACCAGGCCGGCTGCGTCCACAGCGGACGGCCAGGCCGTAACCGGCAGGGCCGTAACCGGCAGGGCCATGAACAACGGAGCCACAAGCGGCGGGACCGTGAGCGACGGCTCCACCGGCACCGGGCCCGTCCGGATGACGTCGGCCGCCGCCCCGAAGCGTGCCGGCGGTGCCGGAA
>NZ_CEVIVC010000008.1:65378-76656 GCF_982290645.1 Protofrankia sp. CiP1_Cm_nod4 | reverse complement strand
CAGCTGAAAACTGGCAGCTGAAAAGTGGAAAGAAGCTGAAAAATGGAAGAAGGCCTCCCGGCGACGCGAAAAGCGCTTTTCGCGTCGCCGGGAGGCCCGTGCCCCGGTCCTGTTCCGGAGATGCTGTGCGGTGATTACTTTATGCGGCTGGCCTGGTCAGGTCGTAGACGGTCGTGCCGCCGATCGTGGTCGTGGTGAAGGTCTGCCGGACCCATGTGGTGATCGCGCTGGCGGTGCCGCCGGAGCCGCCACCGCGGCCCATGCCACCGCCGGCGAGGAAGTAATGGATCTTTCCGGCTTCGACGTACTCCTGGAACTGGGCCAGCGAGGGGGCCGGGTCGGTCCCGTTGAAGCCGCCGATGGCCATCACCGGTGCACGGGTGGCGAGCTGGACGCCGGCGGCGGAGTTGGATCCGATGGTGGCCGCGACCCAGGTGTAGCGCTCGGCGTTCTGGGTGAGCGCGGTCACCAGTTCGGCGTTCGGCGTCCCGGCGTCGAGCAGGCCCCCGAGGCCTCTGCCCCGGCCGAACATCGCCGCACCCTGCTGGCCGAAGCCGCCACCCAGGCCCGTCGCACCCCCCTGGCCCGTCGTGCCGCCCTGGCCTCCCGTCGTGCCGCCCTGGCCTGTTGTGCCGCCTGGTGGCATCCCCTGCGGGACGCCCCCGCCCGGACCGTTCATCCGGACGCCGCCACCGAAGCCTCCCCCGCCGAAACCTCCGCCGCGAGGGCCGCCGCCGAAGCCGCTGGTGGGCCCCGCCGACGGGAGGGCGCCGGTGTGGGGGGTGGCGGCCGTCTCGGCCGCGTAGGCCGCGGGCCCGATCAGCGTCACCAGGATGCCGGCGGCGGCCAGCACCGTCGCGGCGCGACGTGCCGGACGCGCGGGAAGCACCAGCGTGAGGATCAGCGTGACGATCGCCACGGCACCGACAGCGATCACGAGCGCTCGCAGCCACGGCTGCCAGTCGGGCGTCCGGTGCAGCAGGACGTACGACCACGCCGTCGTGGCGGTGACCGCGGCCGCCAGGACCAGGCAGGACCCGAGCCGGTCGCGTTCGCGCCACAGGTGGACGCCGCCGATGCCGACGACGGCCGCGGCCGCCGGCGCGAGCGCGATCGTGTAGTAGGGGTGGATGATCCCTTTGGCGAGGCTCAGGGTGACGCCGGTGACGACCAGCCAGCCGCCCCAGAGCAGCAGCGCGGCCCTGGTCCGGTCGGTGCGTGGGGCGCGCCCGCGCATCGCGATCACGGCCACCATGATGATCAGTGCCGCGGGGATGAGCCAGGAGATCTGCCCGCCCATCTCCGTGTTGAACATCCTGGTCAGGCCGGTCTCCCCCCAGCGGCCGCCGGTGCCGCCGCCTCCGCCGACGCTGCCGGCCTCGTTGCCGTTGAGCCGTCCGAAGCCGTTGTAGCCGAAGATGAGGTTGAGGATGCTGTTGTTCTGCGAGCCGCCGACGTAGGGCCGGGAGCCCTTCGGCCACAGCTCCACGGCCGCCACCCACCAGCCGGCGGCGACGAACATCGCCACCCCGGACAGCAACAGCCGACCGATCCTGCGCCGCAGCGATATCGGCGCGGCCAGCAGGTAGGTGGCCGCGAAGACCGGCACGACCAGGAACGCCTGCATCATCTTCGCGAGGAAGCCGAACCCGACGAAGACCCCCGCCCAGACCAGCCATCTGGCGCTGCCCGTCTCCGCCGCCCGGACGGTCGCGTAGGCGCCGAGGAGCAGCAGCAGGACGAGCAGCGCGTCGGGGTTGTTGAACCGGAACATCAGCACCGCGGCCGGTGTCAGCGCGAACACGGCCGCGGACAGCAGCGCCGCGGCCGGGGAGAACCAGCGCCGGACGGTCACGTACAGCACCCCGACGGCGGCGACACCTTCCAGCGCCTGCGGGACGAGCACGCTCCACGAGCTCAGCCCGAAGATACGCACCGAGATGTCCATCACCCACAGTGATGCCGGTGGCTTGTCCACGGTGATGAAGTTCGCGGCGTCCGAGGAGCCGAAGAAGAACGCCGTCAGGTTCGACGACCCTGCCTGGACGGCGGCGCTGTAGAAACTGTTCGCCCAGCCGGAGGCGCCGAGCCCCCAGATGTAGAGCACGGCCGTCCCGGCCAGCAGGGCGAGCAGCGCGGGACGCACCCATGCCGGATCGCTCTCCCGGCCGCGCAGGAGGCTTCGCGCCCACCGGCCCCCCGCCCGGGAACCGGCGCCGGGGCGGCCGGGTGCCGCGGCCGGGGCGGGCGGAATGCCCGCCCGCTCGGGAACGGTCGTGGTCATGGCCGGATCCTCGCCGTCGGTCCGGGCTGCTGTCGAAGGTCGGGAGCCACCGTCATGGGACCTGATAGTGGGGTTTCAGCCTGACGCTGACCTGATGCGAGCCTGGGAGCCGACTGAGAGCCTGTCCAGGTCCGCCCAGGTCAGGTTTGCTCAGTTCCAGGCGGCCGGCCGCTGGACGGGCGAGACGATGTGGCCCGGGGTGCCGAGCCAGGCTTCCTGGCCGTGTGGGGTGACGGTCATGCCGAAGCGGTGGAACCTCGGCCTACCAGCCTTGATCCACCACTGGTAGGCGGCCTCCAGCTCCTCCCACAACCGGCGTGGCCCGCACTGGAGGACTTCGTATCCCTGGTCCTCCGGGTCGTCCGCGAAGGAGGCCCACAATCGGGACCGTGCGTGTGACAAGCGGAGAAAGACGATCCCGGTATCAGGATCGGTAGCGGTTCCCGCGATCATGCCGGGACACGCCAGCCCAAGGGCGAAACCCGCGTCGTAGTTCTCGAACACCTCGCGTGGACGAACGGACGTGAAACTGATCTGGCGGTTGTCCTCGTGTGTCCACCACAGCGGAGCGTCGTCACGATGGCTGCGTATCTTCATGAGCCGCGAGTGCAAAGATGCCCATCCGCCCCCTCCTGCCGTGGGCGGTTCGCCATGGGCGAAGAAAATCGGTAGCGGGTCACAGCGGTCGGTAGGCATCCCGGCGGTGCTCGAGGCGGAGGACGACGACGTCGTGCTTGTCGTCATTGATCCGATAGAGGATGCGATAGGTGCCTCGGCGGGCCGCCCATATTCCTTCGAGATCGAAGCGCAGGGGTTTGCCTGCTCTGCGTGGAGCTTCGACCAGAGCGGTGGTGAGAAACTCCACGGCCGCGGTCGCGACGGCTTCGGGCAGTTGGTCGGTAAACGCGCGTCGGGCTGGTGGGGTGAGGACGAGCTCGTAGTCGTCGCCGTTCACCTGAGCAGGTCGCGTACGGCCGCTGTGCCGCGCAGGACGTCGCCGCTGGCGTAGGCCCGGTCGGCCTCGCGGATGTCGGCCAGTGCCTGTGAGTCGCGCAGGACGTCGATGGTCTCTTCCAGTTGGGCGAGGTCTTCGGGGCTGATCAGCACGGCGGCGGCGTGGCCGTTACGGGTCAGCACGATCCGTTCGTGCTGGTGTTCGACCCGATCAACGAACTCGGACAGGTGGTCACGGACCATACGGAGAGACTCGATCGTCATGGCCACAATTGTGGCTCATTGATCGTCCGATGTCCACTCCGCTCCCCGTCCCTGGCAACGGTCGTGGGCCTCTCCACAGCCCCGCGAGTCGCCGAAGCTTCCGTCCTGGAGGTGGTGGTTCGCTGGGAACCTGACGGGCTCGTGCGGACATTACGAGGTATGAGAGCGATCGATGACGCCTGAGCCGGCTGATGACGGTGAGCTGCTTGCGCGGGCCCGGTCCGGGGACGGGACGGCGTTCGGGCTTTTGTTCCGCGCGCACTCCAGCGCCGTCTACACCTACTGCTTCCGCCGGCTCGGTTCGTGGAGCGGTGCGGAGGACGCGACGTCCGTGGTCTTCCTGGAGGCGTGGCGGCGGCGGGCCGACGCGGTTGCTCTCTCCGGCTCGTTGCGCCCGTGGCTGCTCGGGGTGGCGACGAACGTGGTGCGCAACCAGACGCGGGCCACTCGTCGTTACGACGCGGCGCTGTACCGACTGCCGCCCCCGGATGTGGAGCCCGATCCCGCCGACGAGGTGGTGGCACGGCTCGACGACGAGCAACGGATGCAGGACATTCTGCGTGAGCTCGCGGTCCTGAACCGTGGTGAGCGGGATGTCGTCGCCCTGGTGGCGATGGCCGGTCTGAGTTATGCAGAAGCCGCGGTCGCTCTGGGCGTTCCGGTGGGAACGGTCCGGTCGCGGCTGGCCCGTGCCCGCGCCCGGCTCGCGAAGACCCGGGCCGCGGGGACGGGCGCGTTCCAGGAATCCGTTGACACGGCGACACCGGTCACAGGCCGACACGGTCGGGAAGGGGCGTGACATGTCCGATCTGGATTTTCCGTGGCTTCCGCCGCAACGGGCCATCCCGGCGGAGCGGCTGGCACAGCGCCAGGAACTGCTCGAACGCCACGTCGCGGCGACTTCCGAGCCGGCCCGGAGGCCGTGGTGGCGGCGAAAGCTGATAGTCGTTCCGGCTGTGGCCGTGGTGGCTGTTCTTGGGACGGCCGCCGGCCGAGGACTGCTTCCTGGTGATGTGGCGACCCAGGCTATGACGGTGTCATGTTATAAGACGGTGAGTCTTCACGGTGACACGGACATTGTCGGCGGCGGGGTGACGGACCCAGTAGAATCCTGCCGGCAGGTGTGGCGGTCCACCGGAATGAAAGCACCGTCAGAAATCGTCGCCTGCCTTACCTCGGGTGGGGCTGTCGCGGTGTTTCCGTCGAAAAACGCCTGCCGCACGCTGGGGCTGCGGCCGTTCATGGGAGTGTCTGATTCCGCGCGCAGCTTCGCCGCTTTCCAGAATGACGTGGTGACCGCGGTACGGGCGGATCACTGCCGCCCCCGCAGCGAGATCATCAGTATAGTCCGGCAGAAGTTGGATTCCTACGGCCTACAGTCCTGGCGGATCGACGACAGCGGCTTCGGCCAGCCGTGGGCCGTGGGCCGGCCCTGCGCCAGCCTTTCCTTCAACCACGACCAGTCGACCGTGATCATAGTGCCGCACACGGAATGATGCTGACAGATGCGGTGACCGTCTCGACGCAAGAACGGTCACCGCATCTGTCCAGGAATCTGGTTTTCAGTTTTTTGATGAACGAGACCGGTTGCTGGGGGAAATTACCGGATGACGTGTATGCCGTCGACGAGGAGATCAGTCGACGAAGAGGTCGGTGCGGGCTGAGACACGCTGGGTGCCGAAGGCCACCGGGGACGCGTTGACGACGAGCGGCGGGCCGCCGCGGCCGGGGCCACCGCCGGCAGGCGGGCCGCCGGGCCCGGGCCTGCCGCCGGCACCTGGGCCGGTCGGGGGGCCACCGCGTCCGGTGTCCGGGGCGGCCGGCGGCCCGCCGTGTCCGGCGGCCGGGCCGGCTGAGGGGCCGCTGTGTTCAGTGGGCGGGCCGGCCGGAGGGCCGCCGTGCCCGTGCCCGTTCCCGCCGTGCCCACCGGGGCCGCCGTGTTCGGCGGACAGGTCGGGCGGGGGGTTACCGGGGCGGGCGAACAGCAGTTTGGCCTGCCTGGCCTGCATCTGCGTGACCGTTTCCACGACCGGCCGCCGCTGTTGCTCGAACTGGCCGAGCGTGTCGCGGTCGAAGCTGCCGGCGGCCAGCGCCGAGACGAGGATCGGATGCGCGAGTGCCGCGTCCTGGATCGCGAGGTTGATCCCCTGGCCGCCGATGGGGCCGTGCGTGTGCGCGGCGTCCCCGATGAGCAGCAGGCCGTCCCGGGCCCAGGTGTCGGCGAAACCGGCGAACACGTCCAGCACCGCGAGGTCACCGGGCACGTTGATGTACTTGGTGATCAGGTCGGCGTAGCGGGGAACGGACTGGCGGATCTGTTCCTTGATGTGCTCGATCCCGTGCTGGGCCAGCGACCGGTAGCTGCGCCGCGGGAGCGTCCAGCCCAGCTGGAGGCTGTCGGGGTAGGCGTCGTAGACGATGATCGGGTTGCCGTCGCCCTGGAAGACCGTCACCTCGGGGCCGTGCCGTTGCGGGGCGGGCAGTTTGAACCACACCATGTCGTAGTCGAAGGTGTCGATCTTGGTGAATGTGATGTCGGCCAGCCGCCGGGTCCTCGAGTGCCGCCCGTCCGCGGCTATCACGCACCGGGCGTCGATCCGCTGTTCGGTGTCGCCGTCCGGCAGGGTGACGCCGACGACGCGCTCGCCGTCCAGGAGCAGCCCGCTCGGTGACCGGCCGTCGAGATACTCGAAGCGGTCGTACTGTTTGCAGGCGTCGAAGAGCTCTTCCAGGACGTTCGGCTGCGGGATGCTGAGGAAGTGGTTGTACGGCGGTTCGATCTGGTCGTACTCGGCCTGGAACAGGGGGCGTCCGCCGGAGACGATACGGAAGCGCGAGCACTCGTAGTGGCCCCGTTTGCGGGCGCCGTCGAGAACACCCAGCTGGTCCAGTATCAGCGCGCCTCCGGGCTGGAGGATCTCGCCGCGGTACTCGCGGTCGAACGACGTCGCCCGTTCGACGAGGACAACCCGGGCGCCGGATCGCACCAGCAGCAGCGACAGGCTGAGCCCGGCTGGGCCGGCGCCGATGACGCAGAAATCTGTCTCCATGATGAAAGCTGCTCCCGTTTGGTCAGACCAGGGCGGCGGTGAGGTCGTGGATGACCGCGACGACGTCGGTGGGCGTCGGCTGGGCGGCGTTCTCGGCGGAGAGCGCCGCCGCCCTGTCCCGGTACGAGGGGGTGTCGAGCAGGTCGCGGCAGGCCGCGACCACCGACTCGGCCGTGACGCCTTCCCCCAGCAGCTGCCGGCCCGCGCCGGCGGCGCTGATGCGCGCGGCGTTGTCGAACTGGTCCGCGAACCGCGGCAGCGCGAGCTGCGGCAGGCCCGCTGTCACCGCGGTCAGCGTCGCCCCGGAGCGCCCGTGGTGGACGACAAGGTCACTGGTGGGTGCGACCAGGTGCAGCGGGAGCAGGCCGGTGGGGGCGCCGGCCGGCAGCGGCAGCGTCCAGCCGGGGCTGATCGGGTCCTCCAGGCCGGCCACGACCTCGATGCCGAGGCCGTGCAGGACGGCGGCGACCTCCGCCAGCGTTTCCGCGAGGTTCCGGAAGGCGGCCCTGACCAGGCTGCTGCCGACGGCCAGGGTGACCCGGGGCCGCTCCGTCCGCCTGAGGATCCACTCGGGCAGCGCGGCGGCTCCGCTGTAGGGGACGTAGCGGATGTGCCGGTCGCGGGATCCGGGCGGGTCCGCGGGCCGCAGGCTCGGCGGGCACGGGTGCAGGCGCAGCATGGGTTCGGGCAGGTCCGTCAGGCCCAGGCCGGCGAGTTCCGGCGTGAGCTCGTCGCGGGCGGGCGGCCGGGCCTCGGGCATCGTCGTCACACCCCAGCCGTGTTCGACCCAGGGTAGGCCGTGCGTCTCGGCGGCGAGCTGGCCCGCGTGCTCGGTCGGTTCGCTGATGATGACGTCCGGGCGCCAGCGCTCCACCAGTTCCAGCGTGTACGGCAGGGTGGCGGCGGTCAGGCGTCCCCAGGCCCGGCCGGTGCCCTCGTTGCGTTCCGCGGCGTTTGTCGCGGGCGGCACCGGCCGGCCGTCCCGCTCCCTGGTCATGATCGTGAGGAAGTCGACCGACGGCGCGGTCGGCCCCGCCGGCAGCGCGGCCTCGGTGATGGCGCCGGTGAAGTTCGCCGGCGCGGCGACCAGGACGTCGTCGCCGGCCGCCCGCAGCGCGTGCGCGAGCGGAACCAGCGGAAAGAGATGACCGTGGACCGGAGAAGTGGTGAAGAGCACTCGCACGAACTGCTCCTTACGGGTGTGACAGGTGTGGGGACACGGCCCGCGACGGTCGTCCCGGGCCGGCATCCCGTTTCAGGCGGTGAACGCCGGGTCGCGGTCACCGGTATCCGGCTGGAGCGTGCGAGTACCTCCCGGCAGACTGACGCCGAGCCCGCCGGAATGCGTTCCCCCCGTGCCCACGCCGAGTTGGCGCAGCAGGCCGCGGTCGTCACGGATGGCGTCGTGCTCGACCACCGTGCCGTCCGATATGCGGAACCAGTGGATGTGCCGCCAGGTGACCCGCTGGCCGGCCGCCCGCACACCCATGATCACGTCTTGTGCCTCGCCCTCGACCGCCAGTTTCGCCACGACGTTCTCGGTGTCCGCGACGATGCTCTCGACCGTCCAGGTCGCGGTCGGGAAGGCGCGCAGCACGACTGCCAGGGTCTGGGCCAGCCCGTCACGCCCCGGGGGGCTGCCCGGCTGGAGCCGGTGGTTGACCATGTCCGGCGCGAAGGCCGACACGGCGGCGTCGACGTCCCCGCGCTCCAGTGACCGGAAGTGCTCGAGAATCGTTCTCCGGTTGGCCTCGACCCGCCTGTCGACAGCGGATTCCGCTCTTTCCGAAGAAATTTCCGGGTCTTCTTTCTCGACATGCAGGACGATTTCCGAGATTTCCATTCTCGCGCTTTCCCGAAGTTCGCGCAGGGGTGCGGTAAGGATGTCCTGTTCCGGGCTCCGCTCGAATTTCTGGAATGCTTCCGGGCTGTCCCAGTCGCTGGTGATCACAAATTCGCGGGGGCCGGTGCGCAGGAGGCTCTGGCGCAGGTTTCCCGGCGTCCGGCGGACCACCGAGGCGATCTTCTCCCAGGCGTCGACGAAGTCCTGCTCCCGGTCGGGACGGACGAGCATGCGCAGCGTCGCTCTGATCATCGGGTTCCTCCGTCCGTGGTCGCGGGGTCGACGGCCCGCAGGATCAGCGAGCTGTTGAAGCCGCCGTAGCCGCGGGCGTTGACCATGGCGACCCGTACCGGGGTCTCCCGGGGCACCCGGACGAGATCGAGGCGGTACTCCGGCGCCGGGTCGTCGAGGTTGCCCACCGCCGGGATCACCCCGTCCCGGATGGACAGGACGGCGTTGACGGCGGCCAGGGCCGAGCCGCCCGCGCACATCCGCCCGGTCAGGCCCTGGGGGGCGGTGACCGGGACCCGCTCGGCGTGCGCGCCGAAGGCGGTATGGATCGCGCGCGCCTCGAGCTCGTCGAGGTCGCGGGAACCCGCGCCGTCCGCGAAGATCACGTCGACGTCGGCCGGGGTGAGCCGCGCGTCGGCGAGCGCCCGGCGCATGGCCTCGGCGTACCAGCGCGGATCCGGCGACGGGTCGCGGTGGTGGTGGGCGTCGTGGGTCGCCGCGTACCCGGCGATCTCGGCGTACACCCTCGGCGCGCCGCGGGCCGCCGCGGACGCCGGGTCCTCCACGACGAGCGTCGCGCCGCCCTCGGCGGGCACGTGGCCGCCCGCCTCGCGGTCGAACGGCTTGTAGCCGCCGTGTGGCTCACGGCTGGTGGACAGGCGCCCGCCCGTGATCTGGCAGGTCAGCGCGTAGGGGGTGAGGCCGGCTTCGGCGCCGCCGGCGAGCACCACCGGCGTCCCGCGCCTGATGGTCCGCCGCGCCTGCGCCAGGCTGTCGAGACCGCCGGCGCCGTCGGAGACCACGACCCCGGACGGCCCCTTGACGCCGTGCTGGATGGAGGCCTGGCCGGTGGTCGCCGCGTAGAACCAGGCGATGGACTGGTAGACGCTCACGGCCTGGCGGCCCCGGCTCCACAGCCGCTGGAGCTCCCGCTGGCCGAAGTCGTTGCCGCCGGAACCCGCCCCGAACACCACCGAGGTCGCGTACGGGTCATGCGCTGCCGGGTCATAGGCGGCGTCGGTCAGCGCGAACCCGGTCGCGGCCATGCCCAGCCACGTCCACCGGTCGGTCTGCAGGATGATCCGGCCGCCGATGTGGTCGGCGGGGTCGAAGCCGGTCACCTCACCGGCGAGCGTGGTGGCGTACCGGCTGGCGTCGAAGCTGGCGATCGGCCCCACCCGCAGCTCACCGCGCAGCGTGGAACGCCAGTGCTCCTCGGTCCCGATGCCGCTGGGGGTGACCGCCCCGATGCCGGTGATGACAGGACGCAGCCCGGCGCGGGTGGCGCTCACCGGTCACCTCGTCCGCGGTCGAGCACGATGGCCGACTGGAACCCACCGAAGCCGCTGCCGACCGACAGCGCCACGTCGACGTCGTACTCGCGGGCGATGTTCGGCACGTAGTCCAGGTCGCACTCGGGGTCCCGGCTGGACCAGTTGGCCGTGGGCGGGACCACCCGGTTCTCGATCGCCAGGGCGCAGGCGGCGATCTCGATGGCGCCGATCGCTCCGAGGGAGTGGCCGACCATGGACTTGATCGAGCTCACCGGGACGTCGTAGGCGTGCGGCCCGAGCGACTTCTTGAACGCGGCCGTCTCGTGGCGGTCGTTCTGCTTGGTCCCGGAGCCGTGCGCGTTGACGTAGCCGACCCTGGTCGGGTCGGTACGGCCCTGCCGCAGGGCGTCCGAGATCGCTTCGGCCATGTCGAGGCCGTCGGCCTTCAGGCCGGTCATGTGGAAGGCGTTCGAACGGGCGGCGTAGCCGGTGATCTCGCAGTACACGTGCGCGCCCCGGGCCCGGGCGTGCTCGAGCTCCTCCAGGATGAGCACGGCGGAGCCCTCACCCATGACGAACCCGTCCCGGCTGGCGTCGAACGGCCGGGACGCGTGCTCGGGGTCGTCGTTGCGGGCCGACGTCGCGCGGATCGCGTCGAAGCAGGCGATGGAGATCGGGGACAGCGGCGCGTCCGTCGCACCCGCGATCACGATGTCGGCCTCGCCGTCGGCGATGAGCTGGTGGCCGTACCCGACCGCGTCGATCCCGGAGGTGCAGCCCGTGGAGACCACGTGCGCCGGGCCGTGGGCGGAGAAGCGGCAGGCCACCTCGGTGGCCAGACAGCTGGGAACCAGAGCGTGATAAAGGAACGACGAGGCGTAGACGGGATCGACGAGCCAGTCGCGCCCGCTGTCGCTGGCGACGACGTACTCGTCCTCCAGCCGGGTGGTGGCGCCGACCGCGCTGCCCATGCTGACGGCCACCACCGGACCGCCGGCGTCGGCGGCGTCGGCGCTGTCGGCGCCGTCCCTGCCGAGCTCCAGACCGCTGTCGGCCACGGCCTCGGTCGCGGCCGCGAGAGCGAACTGCACGAAGCGGTCGTTGCGGGCGATCTCCTGCGGGGTCAGGCCCGCCGCGGCCGGGTCGAAGTCGCATTCGGCGGCGATCTGCGAGCGGAACTGCGTCGGGTCGAAGAACGACAGACGCCTGGTAGCCGTCCGGCCCTCGGTCAGCAGGTCCCAGAACTCCTTGCGGACAGTGCCTCCCGGCGCGACCACGCCGATGCCGGTTATGGCCGTCCTTCTCACTTCCGGCTCCTTCACGGGGTGTTTCTCACGGGTGTTCCGCGGCGGGTGCCGCGGGCTGGGCCAGGGCTGGG
>NZ_CEVIVC010000008.1:52569-65303 GCF_982290645.1 Protofrankia sp. CiP1_Cm_nod4 | reverse complement strand
CGGTGTCGACGTGGCCGAGGTCCGGCCGCGGCGCCAGCGGGCTGAGGTGGAAGACGAGGAAGGCGGTCTCGTCGCCGTCGTTGACGATCCGGTGCCGGGTGCCGATCGGGATGAGCACCCCGTGCTCGGCGGGGAGCGTGGTGTGCTCGCCGTCGAGCCGCGCGACGACCTGCCCGGACACGCAGTACAGGAACTCCTCGGAGTACGGGTGCCAGTGTTCGCTGACGAACTCGCCGGGCCGCAGCGTCAGCGTGCCGAGGAAGCCGGACTTGGCGCCCACCGTCGCGGGGGACAGCAGCGTGCGGATGTCGCCGCCGCGGCGGCGGTTGGCCGGGACGTCGTGGATGGAGAGCACCTTCGGCGCCACTTCCAGGTTGTTGGTCGTCAGGGTCATCGCTGTCTCCTCGAACGTCTCGTGGACCGCCCGGAGCCGCCTGCTCGGCGTCCGGGCCGGGGCCTGACGGGCCCGGCGCTGTCACACGGAATTCGCGCGGAATTCACAACGGGCGCCGAGCCCTGGCCGGGGCTGGTTCAGACCTGCTGGGGAAGGGCCTTCGCGCTGCGGGCGGCCAGCTCGACCTTGTCCCGGATGACGCTCATCTCCCGCCGGGTGTTGTTGTTGATGTTGTTGGTCATCCACTCGTCGTCGACCGGCGCGTCCGGACGCATGTGGAAGTCCTGCGTCCAGCGCATCCTGGTGCCGGTGCCCTCCGGTTCGTAGGTCCATTCGATGTTCATGAACTCGAAGGGGCCCGGTTCGACGCGGCGGGCCCGGACCTGGTGCTTCTCCGGGTCCAACGTCCGTTCCGAGACCCAGCTCCAGACCTTCCCGTTCGCGTCCGGGTGCATTGTCAGCCGGAATCTGAAGGTCTGGTCATGGTGCTCGAGAATCTCCACCGAGGCGTACTCGGTGAAAAGATCCGGCCAGTCCGCGAGACTGTTCGTGATCGTCCAGACCAGATCGATGTCGGCGTCGATCCAGATCGAGTTCTCCGTGTGCCCGGCCATGGCTCTCCGTTTGATTGACGATGTTCCGGTCGAGAAAGGTGTCGCCGCTGGTTCAGCCGGCCTGCTCGGCGTACTCGCGCGCGCCGGCTCCGGGCAGGTGTGCCACCACGGTCCCGGCGGCCGCGGAGAAGCTGGTGCGCAGCGCGTGCAGCCGCTTCCGGTGCCCCAGGTGCTCGGGATTGCGCTGGAACTCCTGGTACGCCTGCTCGTTGGCCCATTCACCGAATATGTAGTAGGTGCTGGGATCGTCCGTGGAGCGGACCAGCCAGGCGCCGAGGTTCTCCGGCTGCTTGGCGGCGTCCGGGGCGACCTGCAGCCAGGTCTCCTCGAACTCGCGCTCCCGACCAGGTGCGATCTGCTGCGTAAGAACAATCCGGAAGGTGCCGGAAGCACTCATCGGGTTTCTCCGTTCGGATGTCTGCGGTCAGGTTCAGGGCCGGCGCGGGACACGGCCCGCGGCGCTGTTGCCGATATGTCCGGACCGGTTCGTCGTCCGGGCACGCGTGCCATCGGACGATGAAGACCTGAAAATGACCGGTTGCGTCCGTCCGACGGCTCCTGAACGCCCTCGGCCGGATGCCTCCCGGCGCCGGAGCCCGCCGGAGCCCGCCGGAGCCCGCAGGGGCTCCCACTGGCAGGCTCCGCCTGTACGGACGTGCCTCCTCGGCCCTGGAGCGTCCTCGGCCCTGGAGCGTCGGTCAGGCGGTCGCTACGTGCCCGGTCCCGGCCGGGGACGGACATCGCGTGGGCGGACGGCTGCCGGCGCAGCCGCGCGTTCTCCCTGGTCGCATGATTCTCGCTGTCCGGTCGTGAATTCCTGTCGGATACGGGATGAATCCCTGTCGGATGCGGCGTGAATCCGCCGGTCCGGCCGCCGGTCTATGCGACGTCCGCTCTGACAGCGCCGTTGATGGCGGTGAGGATTTCGGCGAAGGTGTGGTCCTCGGGCGGTTCCGCCGGCAGTTCGACGCCGAAGGTGTCGAGAACGACGGTCTGCAGGTGCAGGTAGGCCAGTGAGTCCACCCCGGCCTCGGCGAACGTGACGCCAAGATGGCCGGGCCGCTCATCGGCGACGAGCACCGTGCGTTCCACGAGGAAGTCGAGCAGCTGGTCAGCGGTCCACTGATCCGCCATGGTTCTCTCCTTTGTCCTGGTGACCCGGTTTCCGGGCGGGCCGGTCCGCGGCCCATGAATAGAAGTTCCGGGCCATCGCGTCGCGTGGGCTGCGCCAGGTGTCCGGGTCGTATGCGGTGATGTGTCTGGCGAGTTTCGTGTTGACGTCGACGAACAGCGGGTGTCCGCGTACGGCGGGCAGGGCGGGCGCCACGTCGTCGGCCGCCTCGATCAGATGAAAGTAAAGTCCGTGGAAACTGAAGAGGTCCCGCCGGACAACACCCAGCAGATGAGGCAGCTCCCCGTCGTCCGACTCCCGGAAGATATCGGCGACCGCGGGTTCGTCGTCAGCGCTGATACGGGCCACGATGAGAGTACGGTGCGTCATCCGACGGCCCTGTTCCGGGCCGCCGGAAGCCGGCCGGAGAATATCGACACGCCTGCTCCCTGACAACTTGAAGAAAGGACGGGCAAGCATGCCGCACCGTCGGCGTCGATGGTGCGGAGGCTGTCCGCGCAAGTCGGTGGCCCGACGCCGTCGTCGGTGGTTTCGGTATACGGGCCGGTTGGGCGGCCAGCACCCAGCCTCGTCCGCTCGGGCGCCGCGCAGGCGTCACCTCACGAAGGCTGGGGCCTGGCCGCCGCTCCGGCCCGTCTCCCTACGGAAGCATGAGGTATTGGGACTGTCATGTCTTGCAGTTGGCATGGCAGGAACGTGTAGTGGCAACTTGGTGCCAATGGTGTGGCCAAGTCGATGCGAAAATGCTATAACCAGTCTTTTTTCGCCGCGAGGATGCCGGCCTGGAACCGGCTGCGGGCACCCATCCGTCGCATGAGATCGGCGATCATGCGACGGACCGTTCGTACCGACACGCCGAGGTGCCGGGCGGCGGCCTCGTCCTTGGCTCCGAGGCTCAACAGCCTCAGCAGGAGGCGTTCGGAGTCGCTTGGAGCGGAATTGTCAATCTGTTGTTTTTTTGTCTGCGAGGGGCCACCGCCCTGGTCGGGCTGGCCGCCCTGAGCGACCAGGCCGGCCAGGCTGGCCAGGCCGGCCGGGCCGGCCTGGCCGCGAACGCTGGAGAGGCCAGGGCCGTCACCCAACGTGGCCTGGCCGAAGGCGATGTGATCGAGGCCGGTGTGCCGGAGCCCGGCCTGGCCGAGCTCGCCAGCCCGTTCCAGGGGCCGCGCGGTCTTCCAGAGCTGGTCGAACAGCATCGTGGCCAGGCCTGTCAGCGCCGGCTCCCGGAGCAGCAGCGCGCAGCCGTGCTCCTCGCCCGGGCCGGATGTCAGCAGGAGCAGGGCGGTCTCGCGGTCGACCATGGCCATGTCCGCCAGCGGGGCGTCGGCCACCCGCAGCTCCAGGCCATCCGCGTCGACGGCGTCGCAGCCGGCGGGAGCACCGTCCTGTGGGGCCGGGCGCGGCTGGATGGCGCGCACGACGACCCCGCGGCCAAGGGCCTGCAGCACCGCCTGGGTGCACTCCGCTGTCATGATCGATGACTGCCAGGGCCGGGTGTGCAGAACCAGCAGCTCCCGTTTGGCTCGGGCTACGAGATCGAGCAGCTGGTCCGCGACCGCTTCCACGCCCTTCAGCCGCACGGCGTCGACAGCCGGCTCCGGCTGCCGCTCCTGCTCCTGCATGTAGTCGGCGACCAGCACGCTCACCTGCATATGAGCGCGGATGAGTTCCTCCTGTTGGCGGATGAGCCGATCGTGTTGCTGTCGGAACAGCTGTTCGAGAGGGATCTCGGGATGGACGGCGACCAGCCGGTCGGGGCTCTCACGGGAGGGCACCAGCAGTGAGAGCGCGACGAGCCTGTCGCAGGCCTGCCGGACGGCGCCCGTGGGACATCCAAGGGCGCTGCTCACCTCCTCGGCGCTCATGTCCTTCCGGCGCAGCCACATCCGGTAGGCGGCGAGAGCGATGCCATCGATGCCGAGAAGATCGAACATCGTCATCAGGCACGGCCTAGTCCACGCGGCTGCCGGCCCTGGGGAGGCCCCGTTGTGCCTCCTCGCTCGTGACCACGTCGAGGGAGTGACGGACCAGCGCGACCAGGGCCTGCCGGACGGACTCCCGCCGGCGCGCGTCGCAGAAGATGATGGGCCGGCGGGGGTCGACGTCGAGCGCTTTGCGGACCTCGTCGAGCCGGTATTCCCGGGCGCCCTCGAACCGGTTGACCGCCACCAGGAACGGAATATCCCGCTCCTCGAAGTAGTCGACCGCCGGGAACGAGTCGGCGAGCCGGCGGGTGTCGACCAGGACGATGGCGCCGATGGCACCGAGAACCAGCTCGTCCCACATGAACCAGAAACGGTCCTGGCCAGGTGTGCCGAACAGGTAGAGAATCACGCTGTCGAGCAGCGTGATCCGGCCGAAATCCATGGCGACCGTCGTCGTGGTCTTGGTGCTGACCTGGGAGGTGTCGTCGATGCCGAGGCTCGCCGAGGTCAGTGCGGCTTCGGTCGTGAGCGGGGGGATCTCACTGACCGTCCCGACAAAGGTCGTCTTTCCGGCGCCGAATCCGCCGGCAATTATGATTTTGACCGGGCTGGGTGCCGGGCTGGGTGCCGGGCTGGTCACCTGGCTGCCGACCGTGTGCGGTCTAGAGGGTCTGTAGTCCATCGAGCACCTTTTCCATCAGCGCCACGTCGGGACGCTCGCTCGGTCGGGCTGGGCGGGTGACGCGTACGAGACCGGCATCGATCATGTCGCCGACGAGAACACGTGCCACCCCGACCGGCAGGCTGAGCTGCGCGGATATTTCCGCGATCGACTGGATGCTCTGGCAGAGCAGCACGATGTTCCGTTGTTCTGGATCAAGAGTTCGGACCATCGCACGCCCGTGCTCCGTCGTCGACACCAGAGCCACCAGCTCCAGCGCGCGATTGGCCGCCGGTCGCGTCCGGCCGCCGGTGACGGCATAGGGACGGACGACCGGACCTGCGTCGTCGTCGTACCACTCCTCGTCCACCGGTCCTCCTGATCAGGGCTTGACAGTAATCGCTGAAGTTCGTCCTGCTGGAACTCGTCCCGTGAAAATCGTCTGGTCGAAGAATCCGCCGGCGGCGGTCGGCGGCGGTCGGCGGCGGTCGGCGGCACCGTGCCGGAACCCGGCCCGACGACGACCGTCCGGGCCGGGTTCCGGCGGGAGCTCGCGCGGGTCACAGCAGCGGAACCCGGGCCGCCGCCAGGATTCCGGCTCGCTGTCAGCGAGGCAGCGCGGCCTGCATCTCGGCACGCAGCTCGGGGGTGAGGAACTCGCCGACACGGATGACCAGCAGCGCCATTTCGTAGGCGATCAGACCGATGTCGGCGCCGGGCGTGCTGAGAATGGCCAGACACGACCCGTCGCCCACCGCCGTGACGAAAAGAAATCCCTGTTCCATCTCGACGATCGTCTGGCGGACACTGCCGCCGCCGAAGAAACGGCCGGCACCACGAGCCAGGCTGTTGAAGCCCGAGGCGACCGCGGCCAGCTGGTCGGCGGTTGTCCGGTTCATTCCGTTCGAGGTGGCGAGCAGGAGGCCGTCCGCCGACAACACGATGGCATGGGTGACCTCCGGGACTTTCCGCGTGAGGTTGTTCAGCAGCCAGTTCATGTTCTCGACCGGGCCGATGTGGCGCATTACATCACCCTTTTCGCGTCGTCACCGTTCGGGTTCGGTCCCTCCTGCAGACCTCGGCCGAAGTTGGTCTGGAAGGAGGACATCATGGATCGGATCTCGTCCGGTGACCGCGTTCCGCTGAGGAGCGACGGCGGCACGGGGCCGTTGGTGGGTGTCCCCCTGAGCTCAGGCGCGAGGCTGGCCCGCCGCTGCCGTCTGGGCAGTCCCGTCTCGTTGGGCTGCCCGGGCGGGGCGGCCGGCGCGGCCGACGCCTGGGAGAACCCGGAGCCGGCACCTGGGAACGGGTCCGCCGGGGGGGTGCTCCTCCTGCGGCTGGGCAGGGCAGGCTGTCGCTGCGCGTCCAGCGGCTCGGCCCACCGGTCCTCTGGCTGCGGCCAGCCGGAGGACGCGCTGGGCGCGTCGTCCCAGCGGGCGGAGGCAGGCGGCGGTGGGGCGGGGATGCCCGAGGGCTGCTCGGCCCAGGCGTTGGGCTCGAGCGCCAGGTTGGAGCGCGGACGCTCCCGTGGATGGTCGTTCCCGGCGCTGCCGCCGGCGCCGTTGTCGATCTCCCCGTCGCCGAGCTGGTCGGATTCGGTGACGAACCAGCTTGAACGGATCGTGGGGAAGACCGGCAGATCGTCCATGAGCGGCCAGTCCTCGCCGCCACCACCGCTACCGCCGGCGCCGTTGCCGGTGGGCGCTATCGGTGACGCGCTCATCGACAGCAGCTCGCTGGTGTCGAAGGAGCCGGCGAAGGGGATCGGGCCGCTCAGCGGGTCCGGATCGTCCATGGGGATCGGGTCCCGCAGTGAGAGCGGCTTGCCGATGGCGAGCGAATCGGTGAACGCGGCCGGGTCACCGAGGTCGATGGAAGCGTCCAGCGGCGCGTCCAGGGAGGCGCCCAGCGGTATGTCCAGGGCCGGCGCCTTGACCCGCTCGGGCCTGGCCGTGGCCGGTGCCTCCTGCGGGGCGTCGTCGATCTCGCGCAACAGGTCGCTCGGGACCAGGACGATGGCCAGGGTGCCGCCGTACGGCGACGGCCGCAGCCGGACCTGGATGTCGTGCCGCTGGGCGAGCCGGCCGACCACGAACAGGCCCAGCCGCTCGCTGGTACGCAGGTCGAACGGGGGCGGGTTGCTCAGCCGCTCGTTGATCTCGGTGTATTCCTCGTCGGTCATGCCCAGGCCGCGGTCCTCGACCTCGATCACGGATCCGTTGGAGACCTGATGCCCGGACACGTGCACGGGGGTGTGCGGCGGGGAGAAGGAGGTGGCGTTCTCGATCAGCTCCGCGAGCATGTGGATCACGTCACCGACGGCGTGCCCGCCGATGGCGGAACCGGCGATCGGCAGCACCTTCACCCGGGTGTAGTCCTCGACCTCGGCGACCGCGCCACGCACGACGTCCTTGATCGGGACTGGCCGCCGCCAGCCACGGGCGGGCTTCGATCCGGAGAGCACGATCAGGTCCTCGGCGTGACGGCGCATGCGGGTCGCCAGGTGGTCGAGCCGGAACAGCTCGGCCAGCTCGTCCGGGTCGGTCTCCTTGCGCTCCAGCGCGTCGATGACCTTCAGCTGACGGTGGATGAGCGCCTGGCTGCGGCGGGCGAGGTTGAGGAAGGTGTCGCCGATGCTCTTGCGCATCGCCGCCTGCTCGACGGCGGTGCGCACGGCGACCTGGTGGACGGTGCCGAACGCCTCGCCCACCTGCCCGATCTCGTCCCTCGTCCCGATCCGGACGGGGAACACCTCGGTCTCGACCTGGACCTGCTCGCCGCGGTGCAGCCGTTCCACGACGCTGGGCAGGCTGTCGTTGGCCACCTCGAGGGCAGCCCCCCGCAGCCGTCGGAGCTGACGGATCATGGGGCTCGCGACGAGCAGCGAGATGCCGATCGACGCGGCCAGGACCAGCGCGACGAGGAGGCTGCTCAGCCAGGCGCTGCGGGTCGCGTGCGAGGCGATCGCATTGCTCTCCTTCGTCAGGTCGGCCGCGATCAGGTTTTCCACCAGGCGGAACCTGGAGATCTTGTCGGCCATGGCTTCCAGGACGCGCTGGCCGTCGAGGGTGATCGGCTGGTTCATCTGGGTCGCGGACACGATGGTGTCGCGCGTCTGGGAGACGCTGGTCGCGACCGGCCCGACCGTTTTGTCGTAAAAGTCCTGTTCTTCCTGGGATGCGATGGTACGGAACTGCGCGATCCAGGCATCCTCGGCACCGGCGTTCGCCTGCACCTGTTTGATGACCGCGACATTGGTCTGGTGGAAGAGGATCACCGAGAGGCTGCCGCGTTGCTGGGCGGCCGCCTCTCTCGCCCGCGACACGCTGGTGAGGGCGCCGACATAGTTGATCAGTTTGGCGTTGTCGGTACCGGCTCCCACCTGGGCGATCAGGTCGAGCAGATTGTTGATGTTTTTGTTGAAGAACTCCGCGTTCTTCACCCGGTCGGTCTGCCGCTGGTCGATCGCCTGCCGCTGGTCAGGGACCTGGTCGAGCTGACGCTGGATGACGTCCATGGCCGGCCGTAGGTCCCTGGTCACGCTGCCGGGGAGCCTGGTCGCATCCTGTTGGTAGGTCGTGATGGCGACGTCGGTCGGGCCGCGCCTGGCCCGCATCTCCTCGAGGCTCTCGCGGAATTGGCTGCCCACGACCGCGGACGAGGCATAGCGTTCCTGCTGGAGGGCGTCAATAAGATCGTTGACTTTGGTTGAGAAGGCTGCGAGGTCCCGGACCCGGCTGCTTGCGTCGACGCTCGCAAGGTCGGCGCGCACCTGGAGGGCGCTAAAAACGGTCAACGCCACCAGCGGGAGGATGAGAATGGCTACCAACTTGGAGCGGATTGGCCAGTTCTGGAGCATCCGATCCTCTCCTTCGACGCAGTGTCCTGACGCCTTGTCGGGGCGAGCGTTCTGGTTCGGCGTTCCGCGTGCCGGCTTACACCTCGACCCACGGTGAAGACCGTGGCCGCGGCTCTTTCCCCCTGGGCGGGACAACTGTACCCGGGCTATTAAGCACGCCTGGAACAGGGGTATAGAGGTCGTGGGGAAGGGGCTCGAACCGGATCAATGGTCGATCACCGGCCGACCGTCCGGCCATGGTCCGGGCGGCCCGCCAGCCGGCTCCGGGATAGGCGCAGATGATATTCGTGATGGATTGAACGGCCCGATGATCGACGTTCGTCGTTGTGGCTGGCGGGCTGTGAAAAGGCTGCTCGTGGGAGGGTGTGTGTTTACGGATTGTGGCTCGGTAGACGGCCGAGTTGAAAGGCGGTGGACATCGAGCTGTACCGGGAATGGTCCGGAATCTGTCCCCAAACTGTCCCGGCCGCCCGTGACCGGCGGGTTGGGGACCGGAAACTGCAACAACCAGGTGTCCTTCGGACCACTACCCGGTGCCGGTAACCGGGAAATCACTGCCACGGTCACCCGCCGGTAGTGGGCCGGCGTTGATGGTGCCGGGACGGGCGGCACCGGTCAGGCGCCCGCCACCCCGCCGATCATTCCGACGGGGTGGACCGGGTCCCGGCCCGGGCTGTCACGTGGGCGCCGTTGGGCACCGCGCGCGCCTCGCCGCCCGCCCGGACAAGGGGATACACGGCGAAGTAGTAGGTGGCCCCGTCCCGCGGGTCCCGCAGGTGCCAGCCGCCTCCGATCTCCAGGCTGCTGTTGGTGACCTTCGCGCGCCGGGCGGCCGGGTCGTCCGGCCCGGTGGGGGCGGTGTCGTGCCGCCACAGCACGCGGGCCTCGGTGATGCCCGGCGGCATCTGGAACGTCAGAGTGATCGTGTTGCCGTGGTCCACGGCCCGCAGCGCCCGGATGTGCGGCCCCGGCTGGTGCCGGATGGAACGGCCGACGACCGCCCTGTGCTCGGCGATGCTGATCGGTGTGTACACCGTCGGATCGGCTGCCGGATCGGCCGTCGGGCCGGGTGCCGCGGTGTCGACCAGGCGTCCACGCCGGCTGGAGCCGACCAGGCGTTCCCGTCCCCGCAGGGAGGCGGTGGACAGCTCGTGATCAACAGGGCCGAACGGTTCCGGCTCCGCCACCGGCCGCGGGCCGTGCTCGTGGCCCGCCGGGCCACCGCCGGGGATCTCCCGCACGGATGCCTCGGCCTCACCCCCGGCCCCGGCTCCCGTGCTGGTTCCCGGTCCGGCTCCGGCCGCCGGGCCGGGCGAATCCGCCGGTGCCTCGGTGGCATAGACCCGGACCAGCGCGCCGGGCACCGTCGTCCACCGCAGGACCGTCGTCCCGCCGCTGTCGTCCACCTCGAGGTCCAGGACGGGCCGGGGCCGCCTGACCACGGTCACGACCACATCGACCCCGTTGGTGTGGGCCAGCGCGCCGAAGGGATCCGGGTAGGACACCCGCACCCGGTACCGGTAGGTCGCCCCGGTCTGCACGTCGCGGTCGACATGGCGTCCGCCGGTGGAGCGCAGGCGGCGGGCGGCCCCCCGGAACGGCGAGGACTCGTCGAAGGCCCGCTCGATCAGCACGTCGTCGTAGCCCGCGTCGAGCTGCCAGGACAGGGCCACACCATCGCCGTCCATGTGGGCGCGCAGGTTGGTGACCTCCGGGACGATCACCAGCGGTGGGGTGCGGACCGGTTTCGACCGTCTGCCGCCAGCCGTCGACATCACCTCGTGCCAGACCGTCACTCCCCGGGGCACGCCCGCGTCGGACAGCTCGGTCGAGCCGGTCGTGCCCAGGCTGCGCTCGAACCGCCCGCCCGGCGCGCTCGGGTCGGCGACCACCCGCAGGACGCGGAAGGCGACCGGCCCTGACGAGTGCGGCGGGGTCCACCGCAGGAGCACCGCGCCGTTGTCCTCCCTGGCGGTGAGGTTGGACGGCGGCGCGAGCGCGCCGGGCTCGCTGGTCCCGGTGGGGCCGTTGGCGTCAGCGGCGCGGTCGTCGTCGGCGCCGGCGGGACCGGCGTCCTTCGGCCGTGGGCGGTCCGCCCCGTCCACAGCGGCGGTGCCGCTGCCTCCGGAGGAACCGCTGCCTCCGGAGGAACCGCTGCCACTCTCGTCAACGACGGTGCCGCCGCTGCCGACAACGGTGCTGCCGCTGTCGGGGATGGTGCCGAAGGAGTAGCGGGTGCCGACGTCGTCACGGCGGACGATCCTTGAGTGCCCGCCGTTCTGCGTCCCTGTCGATGTCCCTGTCGATGTCCCGGTCCGCGCCGGGGTGGGCGGCGTGCCGCCCGGCCGTGCCGCGGCGATGTCCGCCAGCAGCTGGCGTGCCTGCCGCGCGGACATGCGCACGCGCGGGTCCTTCTCAAGCAGGCTGGTCAGGACATCGACCAGCGGGCCGGCGAGCCTGGTCGGCGTCGGCGGCTGGAACAGGATCGCCGCCACCATCGCCGCGAAGGTCTCCCGGTAGAACGGTGGCCTGCCCTCCACCGCGAAATAGAGGGTCGCGCCGAGGCCGAACAGGTCGGCCTCCGGGGTGGCGGGCTCACCGTTGAGCCGTTCCGGCGACATGTACGAGGGCGTGCCGAGCACCCCGGTGACGGTGAGGGCGGAGTCGCTGTCCCGGGTGGCGATGCCGAAGTCCGTCAGCACCACCCGGCCGTCCGTGCCGATCAGTACGTTCGAGGGCTTCACGTCCCGGTGCAGGATGCCGAAGGCGTGGGCGGCATCCAGGGCATCGCTGATCGCGACCCCGACGCGGGCGACCTCGGCGACCGGTAACGGTCCATGGCCGCGGACCAGTTGGAGCAGCGACTGGGACGGCACGAGCTCCATCACGATCCATGGCAGGCCGTTCTCGACGACGACGTCGAGGATGGTCACCACGTGCGGGTGGCTGCGCAGTCTCGCGGCGTGCCGGGCCTCCCGCAGCGCCCGCTCGACCCGGTCGGCGCGCTCGGACAGGTCGAGGCCGTCCTCGAGGTCGATCTCCTTGAGCGCGGCATCGGTCAGCAGCACTTCGTCGAAGGCGCGCCAGACCGTGCCCATTCCGCCGGCGCCGAGCCGTTCGATGAGCCGGTACCGGCCGGCCACCAGGCGGTTCACCTCTGGAGCGGCAGCCACGTCGCCCCCTCCGTGATGTTTTCGTACCGCGTTCTCCCAGTGCAGCATGCCACTTGGGCCGGGGGCCGGTGCCCGTGGCGTCGCCGGGCCGTCAGGTGCTCCGAGGCCGCCGGCCGGAAAGCCGGGCCAGCAGGCCCGGCCGGGAAGCCCACCAGGTGTCCCCGGGTGGCGGCGCGGCGGTGGGGTGGTGCTTTAGTGGTCGGTGAACCGGTGCCGGCGGCCCGACCGCCGTGGTCACCGCGGTGACCTCTGATGCCGCTGCCGCACAATGGTGACCATTCGTCATTACTGCCGTTCTTGCTGTGACTGGAGGTGTCAATGGGCCGGGCCGGAATGCTGCCGCGCCGCCGGGCAGCGGTGGCCGGTGCCATGGGCGTGGCGCTGCTGCTCGCCGGGTGCGGCGGGGCTGCCTCCGATGACGCGCCCGCCACCGTCCCGGATGTGCCGGCGACCGCGGTGACCGATGTCGGGGCTGGTGCGGGCGCGGGCGCGCCGCCGGCCGGCCTGCCGACCGACCTGGTGCTGCCGAGCCAGACGGCGGCGGCGTCCGCGCCGCCTGCCCCCGCCGTGACGACCGGTGTCGGGGCGCTGCGGGGGACGCTTGTCCCCAGGCACTTCCCGTTCCCGAAGGATGCGGTTCCCCGGCTGGTCAGCGCCGAGGCGACGGCGACGACGGTCGCGCTCAGTGGTGTGACCGCTGACGACGCCATCCGGTACTACCGGCAGTCGATGCCTTCCGCCGGTTACACGTTCCAGCAACAGAACGTCGCCGACGGACAGACAACGCTCACCTATACCGGTTACGGCCAGCGGGTCCAGGTGCACGCCGGCGGCGCCCGGGAGGTCACGCTCGCCTTCACCGGCGCGTAGGGCGCGTAGGGCGCGTGGGCCGCGTCCGCAGCGGTATGTGGTCCCGCCGGAAGGAATCGGGGCCGGGGCCGGGACGGCCGGAGCCGGGCCGCGGGCCGTGGCCGGG
>NZ_CEVIVC010000008.1:34678-51904 GCF_982290645.1 Protofrankia sp. CiP1_Cm_nod4 | reverse complement strand
CCCCGGCTGCGGCCAGGGCATCCCGGTGGGCGGCCCGGGCCGCAGCAAAAGTGACGATCATGGGTATGCAGGCGAGGGCTGTCCACGGCGTCCAGCCGCCCGGTGGCGACCATGCCGGCTGCGGCAGGAAGAACCACAGTGGCCCGTCCGGGCCGACCGCGTACCGGTGGCTGTTGGTCAGCCACGCGGCGAACTGGCCGGCCCCGCTCACCGCGATGACGCCCGCGGCGGCCGTGGCGGCGCGGGCGCGCAGGTGCGCAGGCAGCCTGTCAGCCAGCACCTCCACGGACAGCAGCGGCAGCATCACCAGCGCCGGCAGGATGTACCGGCCCTGCATACCGAACCCGTTCTGGATGAACACCGCCGCGGCGAGCAGCTCGTACAGGACGACGACCACCAGCAGGCCCCCGGCCAGCAGCGCGCGGTCCCGCCGCCGGCCGACCGCGAACGCCGCGAGGAACAGCCCGCCGGCCAGCAGGGCCCACAGCCCGTACAGGGCCGTCGGCAGCGGGACGGACTGCCAGCCGAAGACCCCGACCGTCTGACGCGCCGACTCGGCGGCGGTCTCGGCGGCGAGCACCAGCCCGTGGCCCAGCCGCCCCCACAGGACGGGGGTACGCAGCGACAGCGCCTGCGTCCAGAGCACCGACCCGGCAAGCCCCAGCATGACGGTCGCCGCCGCGGCGGTCGCCGGCCGGCCGCCCTCGCGTAGGCGGTGCCATGCCGTGCGCGGGGAGAGACGGCCGGCCCCGAGGGCGGCCGCGAGCACGATCCACAGCGGTGCCATGGGACGGCTGAGCGCCGTCACGGCCATGGCGATGCCCGCGACCCACCAGGCCCGGGCCGAGGGCTGTTCGGCCCGGGACAGCCGCAGCGCAGCCGCGGCACAGGCCAGTGCGCCGGTGAGCTCGGTACCGCTGGCGCCGGCCTGGGAGCCGAGAAAGACCACCATCGGGGTGACCGCGGCCGCGATCCCGGCCAGCGCCAGGGGACGCCGGCCAGGCCGCCCCTGGCCCCCCAGCAGGAGCCAGGTGGCGGCGGCCAGCAGCGCCGCCGAGACGAGCGCCGAACCGAACCGGGCGAACACGTAGCCGGAGCGGACCGACCAGGCCGCCCGCGTGAGCGCTCCTTCGGAGAGGTACATCAGCGGCGGATACGCGCCCACGATGCTTTCGGCCCGGCCGGGCGGGACGGCGGTGGCCTGGCGCAGGCAGGCCGCGGACACCTCCGGGTCCAGGGCGGTGCAGGGCGGGCTGGTCGTGATCCGCAGCTGGGCTGGCAGCTCGAAGCCGCGATAGGCGTTGCGGACCTGGCGCAGTGAATCCTCGCTGAACACCCCGAAGGAGCGCAGCCTGGCGAGCGGGACGGGCTCGCCGAGTACCTGCCCGCGCCCGGCGGCCACCGCTTTCGCGTAGTGGCTCGGCTCGTCCGGCGCGGTTCCCAGCGGGTTTGTCAGCGCCCACAGGAAGATCCAGCCGGTCAGCGCGGCGAGCAGGAGAGCGGGCGCGCCGGGTTTCCGCAGCCAAGACCACAGTGGTCTTTTCATAGGGGCCGCACATTACCAGGGATACGTTCCGTGAACGGCAAGCGAATTCCTCCCCCGTCCGGCTCCAGGAATGCCAATGACGTGGAGTATCCGTTTGATTTCTTTATGTGAATGTCGATATTGCTGTCGCTGCCGGCCGTCCGGCGCGCGTGCCTAGTCGATGAGCCGGCGGCGCATGGAGCGGACCGCGAGCAGCCACATGATCCACGCGAACACCCCCAGCGCCCCCAGGTGCCCGAGGTCGGTGAGCGGGGCGAACCCGAATGCCGCGTCGCGCACCAGCTCCACGCAGTGGTAGAGCGGGTTGGCCCAGCTCAGTGCCCGCGCCCAGCCCGGTAGCTCGCTCACCGGGAAGAACGTGCCCGCGACAAGGAACAGCGGCGTCAGCACCCCTGAGATGATGTAACTGAAGCTGTCGACGGACGGCACCAGCGCGGACGTCCATATCCCGAACAGGCTGAAGCCGAACCCGGTGAGGAACCCGACGAACGGGATCACGAGCATTCCGGGCGTCGGATCCAGGCCGAACGCGATCGCCACCAGCAGCGGCGCGCAGCCGTAGACCCCCGCCTTGGCCGCGGTCCACAGCGCCTCCCCAAGGACGATCTCGGGTATGTCGACGGGAGCGGCCAGGACGGCTCCGTAGAGCTTCTGGTAGGTCCGCCGGATGAACGTCTGGAACATGCTGGCGAAGGCCGAGGCGAACAGCACCGAGCTCGCCACCACGCCGGTGCCGAGGAACTCCACGTACCGGTAGCCGGCCACCACGGACACCAGCGAGCCGAACCCCCAGCCGAAGGCCAGCAGATAGATCGTCGGCTCCACCACGGCGGAGAAACTGGTGGACAGCCAGTAGCGCCGGAACAGGGTGATGTCGTGCGTGATCACTCCCGCCAGGGCGGCCGGTTCGACCCGCCGCAGCCGGCGCGTCCCGCCCGTCCCGCGCGTCCCGCCCGTCTGGGCCGTTGCGTCCGCCCCTGCCCCGTCTGTAGCCGTTCTGGCCTCGTCCGTGGTACTCATTCGACCCGCTCCCCGGTGAGGGCGACGAACACGTCCTCCAGCGTCGCCGCGCGCCGGATCCCGGCTCCGAGCCGGTCGTCCAGCTCGGTGGGCATGTTCTCGGCGCGCAGCACGGACACGGACGGCCCGGTCCGGCGGGTGGTGAAGCCTGCGGCCTCCGCCCGCGCCGCGATCTCGGCCAGCTTCGGCGGCGGGCCGTAGTACTCCGCCGCGGTCCGCCCGGCATGCGCGTCGATGAGACGGGCGGGCGTGTCCCGTGCGATCACCCGGCCGCGCGACATGATGGCGACGTCCTGGGCGAGCCGCTCCGCCTCCTCGATGTAGTGGGTCGACATCAGTACGGTCACGCCGTCCGCGCCGAGCCCGGCGATCAGGCTCCACAGCTCCTGGCGGACCTGCGGGTCGAGCCCGACGGTGGGCTCGTCGAGCAGGACGAGCCGGGGCCGGTGCACCAGTGCCCTGGCGACCAGCAGCCGCCGCCGCATGCCGCCGGAGAGGTCGTCGGTCACCGTGTCGGCCCGGTCGCTCAACCGCGCCAGCGTGAGGGCCTGCTCGACCGCGGCCCGGCGCCTGCGAGCGGGTACCCGGTACAGCCGGGCGAACACGGCGAGGTTCTGCCGGGCGGTCAGCTCGCCGTCGAGGTTGTCCTCCTGCGGTACCACCCCCATCACCGCTCTGGCCTGCTTCGACGCGCGCGGCACGTCGTACCCGAGGACACTGATCCGGCCGGTGTCGGCGATCGACTGGGCGGTCAGCATCCGCATCGTGGTGGACTTGCCGGCACCGTTGGGCCCGAGCAGGCCCAGGCACACGCCGACGGGGACGTCGAGGTCGAGACCGTCGACCGCGGCCACCTCCCCGTACCTTTTCACCACATTTCGTACTGATATCGCGGATTCGCCTGGCTGATCCCCGGGCCTGGCGGCCGTGGCCAGGGTCTCCGTACGAGGCAGTGGCATACCGTGGACCATAGGTCGGGCGCGCTCGGTTCTCATCTGGTTTTTCGCCGGCGGACGCCGGGCGGCCGGCCGTGGAATGCCCGGCCGGGACGTCGTGTGCTTTCCGGGCACCGCACCCGAGCAGCGACCGTATGCCGCCGCCGTCGCCGTCGGGCTCCAGGTGGCCACACCTGCGGCATCCGGAGCCGAGCGTCCGGCGGAACACGTCGGTGCCGCGCTCAGAAGACCTCCCCACGGCAGCTTCTCACCGCTGGTTCCTGCGCTACATTGATGGCCACCGTCATCCGCTCCGCCGGTACCGGGAGGTCAATGTGCTCAGGCACACCGACAAGTTCGACGCATCACTCTCCGAGATATCGAAATCGCTGCTCGCGCCATTGTCGGAGCAGCCGCGGGACTGGTTGCTCGGGCGGGCTCTCGACGAGCTTGTATCCGATCTGACGGCGCTGGACGCGGCAGCCGAGAACATGGTTTCCGGCGCCCCCCGGCCGGATATCGTGGAGCCGGTCGACTCCGCGGCCCCCACGATTGTCGACGGTTCGTTGCTCGTCTCCGGCCAGCAGGTCATGCAGACCTGGGAGAAGCCGCTGATGAAGGCCATGGCCGACCAGGTTGCCGGCTCCGGCCGCTCGGTCCTGGAGATCGGTTTCGGCCTGGGCATCTCCGCCGGCTACATCCAGGAGTACCGGCCCGCGCGCCACACGATCGTGGAGGCGAATCCGCAGGTGTTCGAGACGGCCGTGGCGTGGAGCCGCGAGCCCGGCCACGAGAACACGGAGATCGTGTTCGGCAGATGGCAGGAAGTCATCGACTCCCTCGGGCGGTTCGACGGTATCTTCTTCGACACCTACCCACTGGACGAGAACGAGTTCGCGTCCCATTTCCTGGGTGGCTCGACCTATGCTGAGCACTTCTTCCCGGCGGCTGCCGGACATCTTACCGAGGGCGGTTCGTTCACCTATTACTCGAACGAGATCGACTCTCTCTCCCGGCGCCACCAGCGGTCCCTCCTGCACTATTTCCGGACCATCCGCATGCGGGTCGTGGACGGGCTGCGGCCACCGCCGGACTGCAGCTACTGGTGGGCCCCGTCCATGGTGGTCGTCACCGCCTCGGAGTCGCGTTACTGAGCATCCGGCAGCTACTGGGCATCCGGAGCCGCTGGGCGCCCGAAGTCGTGCCACCGGACGGCCGCGCCACCATGAGTCGATCATCAGAGGTGGCCCGTGAGCACGCTCCGTATGCCGCGCGCGGTGTGTCGGCTGCGTCCCATGCCTCCCATGACCGGTAGATCATCGCGGGTGCCACGGACAAGATGCTTGTGGGAGCCGCTGCCGGGATACTGACCAAGCTGCCCGCGTGGCCGGGCCGGCTACGCCAACGGGAGACAAGCAGCCGACGGGAGACAAGCCAGATGCCTCGTAACCCGAGGGACTTCTTCGCCCCGCTCGCGGTGGGAGCGCCGGCGCCCCTGCGAGAGCTCCCACGGGCCCCCTCCCGTGTGATCCATTTCTTCGACCCGAGCAACGCGAAGATGGCCTCGAAGGTCCCGGACATCCTGCCCCGCATCGACGTGGTCCTGGGCAACCTCGAGGACGGCGTCCGGGCCGACAGCAAGATCGAAGCCCGTGAGGGGCTGGTGAAGCTCGCCGCGGCGACGGAGTTCGGCGAGACCCAGCTGTGGACGCGGGTGAACAGCCTCGACTCGCCGTGGGGCCTCGACGACCTGCTGACCCTCGTCCCGGCGATCGGCCACAAGCTGGACGTCATCATGGTGCCCAAGGTCGAGGGCCCGGAGGACATCCACTATGTCGACCGGCTGCTCGCCCAGCTCGAGGCGAAGGCGGGGCTGGCCCGCCCGCTGCTCGTCCACGCGATCCTGGAGACCGCGCGCGGCGTCGCCAACGTCGAGGAGATCGGCGCGGCGAGCCCCCGCATGCAGGGCCTGTCGCTCGGGCCCGCGGACCTCGCCGCCGACCGGCGGATGAAGACGACCCGGGTCGGCGGCGGCCACCCCGGATATCTCGTCCGGGCCGACCCGTCCCCGGCCGACCCGGACGCGCCGCGCCCGAGCTACCAGCAGGACCTGTGGCACTACACCCTCGCCCGGATGGTGGACGCCTGCGTGGCGAACGGCATCCTGCCGTACTACGGGCCGTTCGGTGACATCAAGGACGTCGTGGCCTGCGAGGACCAGTTCCGCAACGCCTTCCTGCTCGGCTGCGTCGGCGCGTGGAGCCTGCATCCGGTGCAGATCGACATCGCGAAGCGGGTCTTCAGCCCGGAGCCGGCCGAGGTCGCCTGGGCCCGGCAGGTCATCGAGACGATGGGGGACGGGACCGGAGCGGTGATGGTCGACGGGAAGATGCAGGACGATGCCTCGGTCAAGCAGTGCAGGGTGGTCCTGGACCTGGCCCGGACCCTTGCCGCGCGCGACCCACGGCTGGCCGAGGCATACGGCTTCGCCGGCACCGCCGCGGCCGACGCCACCGGGCAGGTGGCGGCCCGATGAGCGGCGTGAACGGCGACCTGACGGCTGGCTCGGCAGACTCGGCGGCCTACCGTCCGCGCCGGTCGGTCCTGTACATGCCGGCCGCGAACGAGCGGGCGCTGGAGAAGGCCAGGGGAATCCCCGCGGACGCGCTCATCCTCGACCTTGAGGACGCTGTCGCCCCGGACGCCAAGGACGCCGCCCGGGAGCGGGCCGGCGCGAAGGTCGCGGACGGGGCCTATGGCGGGCGCGAGGTGACCATCCGGGTCAACGCGCTGGACACCCGCTGGCACGCCGACGACCTGCGCGCGGCGGCCCAGGCCGGCCCGGACGCGGTGGTCGTGCCGAAGGTCGGCTCCGCGCGGGACGTGCACGCGGTCGAGAAGGGCCTGGAGGCCGCCGGCGCGCCGGATCACACCCGGATCTGGGCGATGGTCGAGACCCCGGTCGCGATGCTGCGCATCGAGGAGATCGCGCGCTCCTCGCAGCGCCTCGCCGTCTTCGTCATGGGCACGAACGACCTGGCCAACGAGCTGCACGCCGAGCACGTGCCGGGCCGGGCGCCGCTGCTGACCGGGCTCGGGCTGTGCCTGCTCGCCGCCCGGGCCGCCGGTATCGCCATCCTGGACGGGGTGTTCAACAACATCCGTGACCTCGACGGCTTCGAGGCGGAGTGCGTCCAGGGCCGGCAGCTGGGCTTCGACGGCAAGACACTGATCCATCCCGGCCAGGTCGAGCCCTGCAACCGGGTGTTCGCGCCCACCGAGGCCCAGGTCGAGGAGTCCAGGACCATCCTCGCGGCCTGGGAGGAGGCGTTGGCCTCCGGCCGCGGCGTCGCCACGGTGAACGGCCGGATGATCGAGAACCTGCACGTCCGCAACGCGCAGCGCGTCCTCGCCGTCAGCGACGCGGTCACCGCCCTCGAACGCGGAACCGCCCCTCCAGCACCGCGGTAGCGGACACGTCCATGAATTGACGGTACCGCGTATTGGGTAACCGGAAGGGGCGGCGGCGTGGGCTCGGTGGGCGTGAATCGGGGGAACCTGGTTGATAGCACTCCGGCCCGCGGGTTTAAGATACGGCCGTGGCGCACATCGTTCAGGGCTTCCAGTATCGGCCGGTCCGCAACACCGCTGGCGACACGATCCATCCGGTCGGCCTCGTGCTGCACGTCGCACAGGGCAACGGCTCCCAGTTCGGCTGGTTCAACGATCCGCAATCGCAGGCATCGTCGAACTTATGGGTGGGCAAGGCCGGGCAGCGTGAGCAGTACGTGCCCTCGGACGTCCGGGCGTGGGCGCAGGCGGCGGGAAACAGCACATACGACTCGATCGAGACCGAGGGTTTCGACACCGAGGCGCTGACCCCGGAGCAGATCGAGAGCGTGGCCGTGGCTTACGCCGACGGTGTGCGTGCTTTTGGCTGGGCGCTGGCCGTGACGGACACGCCCGGCCAGTCCGGATTGATTACTCATAGCGCAGGAAGGGCGGCCTGGGGCAATCATCCGGGTTGCCCGGGTGGTATCCGCACCGGCCAGCGTCATCAGATCATTGCGAGGGCCGCGCAGATCGCGGGAGGCCCGACGTCGCCTGTGCAGCCCAAAGTGGTGGCTCTGCAGCATGCGGTGCACGTGGTCGCGGACGGGACCTGGGGCCCGGTCACCGACGCGGCGCTCGCCGAGGTCCGGGCCAACCGGCATACCAGGGCCCAGCAGGCCGCGGTCGGTGCGGCCGTCGACGGCGCCTGGGGCCCCCTGTCGCAGGCGGCATATGTCGTGACGGTACGGACGATCCAGTCCATCCTCGGAGTGGGGGTGGACGGGGTCTGGGGGCCGGTCACCGACCAGGCTTTCGTTGCCGTCCGCAACGATCATTTCACCGGCTGATCCCATTCGGCTACGAGAGCGTCCCAGGTACGGTAACGAGCCACCGGATAAGCGGTGGACACGACCCCGTTGGGGTCGACAACGGCCACCGGATATCCAAGCTGTGCCCGGTACCCGCGTTCGCTGACGACAATGCGGCCGCCGAGGCGGGCCGCGCCGACGACGATCGGCCGCGACGTCCACCTCGGGGTGGCCGCCGCGGCAAGTTCGTGTGCCGACAGCCATGCGTACAACCCGCAGACACAGTCCTCGCCCGGCATCCGCGGATGCGGTGTCAAGGGCGACTGAGACATCTGGCCGCCGAGGTCGTCCCGCGCACCGCGCAGGCAGAACGCCTTGGTGAGGCCGTCGGGGCGCCACAACAACAGGCCGGCCGGGAACGGTGACCACGGCGTCCATGCCGGGCGTAACCGGCCAGCGCCGTCCACCGCCCACTGGCGCCAGCCGATGACGCTCACCTGCCTGCCGGCACGGGTTCGGTTTCGACCGGTTCAGCCGGTTCGGCCGGTTCGGGCAGGGCCAGCGGCTCCTGCTCCGGCCAGGAGATCGGTTCGTCCTCGACGATCCGCAGCGGCTCACCTACATTTGACATACATCAACGTTCCCTCGCCCCGCCGCGCCGGTCAATATCCCTGCCGTCATCCCGGCCGTCCGCGCCGGTCTCAACGCAGGCGCAGGATCTGTAGGCCGTGGTCGGCCAGGAGGGCTGGCAGGTGACGGATGGTCGCGATGGCCCTGGCGCGCTGGTCGTCCGGGAGATCCGGCCAGTCGACGAGCAGGTTGTGCTGTCTGCGGCCGTCGTCGCGGCCCGGGGCGAACGTCCAGCCCTGGCCGCGCCGTTGCGCGCACCGGCGGCTCCAGCACAGCCGGTTGCCTGAGGACCCGCACCACGCCCGCCGCCGGGTTCAGCCGCCGGGGCCCGGCGTCCAGCCGTGCGGGCGTCCAGGCGCTCGCCGACCGTACGCGAAGGACGACAAATAGATGACAAGCTGGACTTGGACGAAGTATCGCCGAATATATCTACAGTCCGGTAGCCTTCAGGCGCCACACTTGTCGCACGGTATGACGACGTAACAGCGCGGGCCTCGTTCAACGGTTTGTGAGCCGCCTGTAGCCGTTGGGATCCCGTCGGCTCCGCGACACAACAAAAACGGGGGAGCAATGGATAAGCCGGACATGCTTGCGCAATCAGCCGACGCGGCTCGCGCGCTGTCAGCCGGTCGCGGTGGGAAAGCACGCGTCCGCCTGACCGGGCTGGATGCGGACGTTTTTCGCCATCCGCTCGACCGGCAGGCCGCCCAGAGCCTCAAGCGCGTGCCGGGGTTCGACAAGGCGGTCGCGAAGTTCATCGAGTGGGGCTGGGAGCGTAAGGAGTACATCGAGCTCACCGCGTCGGGGGTGCGGGTCGGGCCCCGCCAGCTGCCCCGCGTCCACGGCCTGCTCCGCGAGACCTGCGCGGTCCTCGACATTCCGGAACCCGAACTCTACGTCCGCAAGGGGCCTACGAACGCCTACACGTCGGGGCACAACAATCCCTACATCGTGCTGTTCACCGAACTGGTCGACACCATGTCCGAGGACGAGCTCCTCGCCGTCATCGCCCACGAGGCCGGGCACATCAAGTGCGGGCACGTCCTCCACAAGACGATGGCGCGGGTTTTCACCGGCGCGGCGACTGCGGGGCTGCGACGCACGAACCCGATGACGGCCATCGTCGGGGTAGGTGTCCGCGCGGCGCTCAAGAGCTACGACCGGGCTTCCGAGTTCACCGCCGACCGCGCCGCGATGCTGACCACCCAGGACCTGCACGCCTGTGTCGGGATGATGATGAAGATCGCCGGTGGTGTCCAGACCGACCAGATGGACACCACCGCCTTCCTCGAGCAGGCGCGTCACCTCGATGACCTTGCCAGCGCGAGCAACATTTCCCGTTTCCACCGTTTCCAGCTCCGTATTGGCGGTGATCACCCGCTCCTGGTTGAGCGCGCCCGCCGCTTCGATGAGTGGATCATGAGTGGCCAGCCCGGTGTTGTCCTCGCGCGGTACGGCACCACGGCCGTCCCTACTCAGCCGACGGACGGCGTGAACAGCCTAGACCGCTACCAGCGGTAGTTTGTTGGACCGCCAGCATCATCCGTGATGGTCCCGTATCTGTCAGGACCGTGCCCCGGTGGGGCCCGACACCTTGGTCCGGCCGGCGGCATTTCGTCTGGAGCGGATCGGCTTCTCAGAACAGATCGACGTAGTCGGTGAGGATGTCGCCGAAGACGCCGGCGTCGCCGTTACGGTTCCAGAAGGCGGTGGCGGCCTGTACCGCCGTCGCGCCGGCGCACAGGAAGTCGGCGATGTCGCGGCCGCGGGACACCCCGCCCGCGCCGATCAGCTCGACCGTCTCCGGCAGCAGCCGCCGCAGCTGGCGTACCTGGCCGAGCGCCACGGGCCGCAGCGCGGCACCCGCGAGCCCGGCCAGTTCGACGTCGATCACCGGCCGGTTCGCCTCGTCCAGGACGAAGGCGTTCGGGAAGGTGTTGACCGCGCAGACGAACCGCGGGCCTTGCGGTGTGCCGGACAGCCTCGCCACCAGGCCGGCCAGTGCGGCCAGCCCGGCCGGGTCCGAGAACGGGGAGATCTTTATGCCGAAGGGCGGTGGTTGTCGATCCGCACTGTCGCCGGCGGCGGTGGAGGTGGCCGCGGCCGTGGTGAGCGCCTGGCTCACCTGGGCGCAGATCGCCTCGGTCCGGTCGTTGTCGAAACACGCGATGCGTTTCTGCCGGCCGTCGTCCCAGACGTTCGGGCAGGCCAGGTTGAGCTCGATGATGTCGACGCCGGCGAGCGCCACGTCATGGGCGACGACGGCGTACTCGGCCTCGCTGAATCCGGCGATGCTCACGACGAGTGGTTTACCGGCGGCATGCGCCATCGAGATCATGGCGGGCAGGTGCTCACGGTAGTACGCAAGCCCCGGATTGGGCAGGCCGAGCGCGTTGAGCGAGAAGAAATCCCCGGGGTAGTAGACGTTGCCGCCGTTCCCGGTGCGCGGCCGCAGGGTGATGGAGCCGACGACGACGGCGGACACGGCGCTGCGGGCGAGCACGCTCACCTCGTCCAGGCTCTTGCACGTGCCCGCGGCGTTCATCAGCGGATGCTCAAGTTCGACTCCGCACAGCGCTGCCACGGCCACCCTTCCCGAGATCCGTGTTTCCGGTGTGGTTCGCCTTCTCCAGGAGACAGTATCGAATTCCTGTTCCTGGCCGCGGCGCGTGGGTCAGGGGCGTTATGGCCGGATGTATCCACCGTGTCGTGTGCCGGGCGTTTCCGCCGGGCCGGCGCTGCGTGCGGGGCGTCTCCGGGGCGTCTCCGGGCCGGATCGCCCGTCAACCGTTCCGCACGTTCTGTCCTCGTCCTGTTTCTGTTCGTGGCCGGTATTCGGCACCGGCCCACGTTTGGCCTCCCTGACGGCTGCCGAAGAAGACAGGGTCGGCCGCATCGCGCTGCGGCGGCCCGGCACCGGCCAGCGTCATCGGTGCTCATCGGCGTCACCGGTGCTCATCGGCATCCACCGGCGCCACCGGTCGTGGCGTCCGGCGGCGGAGGCCGACACCAGGAAAGTGCTACCGGGAAAATATACGACCGACGCAGGAAGAAGGCTGACGATGGCGACTGGTGGAACAGGATTCAGTGACGTCGTCCACGACCTGATCTCGGTGCAGTATCACGCCCTCAAGGGGAGCCGTGAATACGAACAGTTCATCCGTGATGCGGATGCGGAGGGACAGCCGGAGATAGCCAGCTTCTTCCGGGCCGTCCTGGAACAGGATGCCGAGCGCGCGGTCGCGTGCCATCGTTATCTGTCCCGGCTGTCCGGCCACGCGCCGGCCGGCTCGATCGTCCGCTGAGGGGCTCCACTGAGGGGCTGAGAGATCGCCTGAGGGGCTGAGAGATCGTCGGGAGCGTGCGGGGCCGTTCCGCGCGGTAGGCCGCGTTCGTCCGGAGCCCCGGGCCAGCGGCCGGAGCCGACCCGCGGGCGCCGACCTGGCGGGAGCTCCGGCCCGGCGCCCGAGACCCATGCGGGCGCCGAGGCCCGAGGCCCGAGAGTCGAAGGGAGGCATCGGCGGGATCCTTAGAAGCGCTGGGATCAGCGCTGGGATCAGAAGCGCACGGTCTCGACGTCCGCGCCGCCGTGCAGGGCCCGCCACAGATCACCGAACGAGTCGTACTGTTCCCGCTTGGGGCGGGCGGCAAGTCTCTCGACGAGCTGTTCCGGAGCGTTACGGACACGCAGCGTGTAGGCGAGCTGGGCGGCTCGGGCGGGGAAGTCGTGGCGGTCGAACCACCGGGCGAGCTCGGAGCGGGCCTCGACCGCCGCGGCGGTGTCCGTGCTGGTGGCGGCCTTGTTCTCCGGCCGTTCCGGGATCACCGCCACCTGGGGCTGATCCTCGCCGGGAGGTTCCGCGGAGCGCCATTCCTCGGTGCGCGTGTCCCGTCGCGCCCGCACGATCCCGTACACCTCATGGGCGAGGTTGTCGTCCTTGGCGGGGCCGTGCTTGGTGCTGCCGCGCTGCATCGACATCTTCGTGCTCCTGTTGTTGATCGTGTTTCTCGGGCGCTTCCCGCGTTACGGCCGCCCCGGTCCGTGCCGGGAGGCGGGCCACTGCTCCGGCGGGAGGATGCCGGGGCCGGGCGGTGGGAGGTCAGGACCGGGACCGGGACCGGGCAGATCGGGCCCAGGGTCCGGACCGGGCAGATCGGGCCCAGGGTCCGGACCGGGCAGATCGGGCCCAGGGTCTGGCGGGGCGGGCCCTGGGCCGGGCTGCGGGACGTCCGGGCCGGGCGTCGGTGTCGGGCCGGGCGTCGGTGTCGGGCCGGGAGACGGTGTCGGGCCGGGAGACGGTGGCAGGTCGGTGGCCGCGGGCCCGGGCCGGGCGCTGGGCTGGCCGGATGCCGGCCGGGAAGAGGCCGGCCGTGCGGAGGACGGGCCGCCGCGCGCGACAACTAAGATCATGATACGCCCTCCGTGGAACGAAACGGTCGATGATCGGGATACGGCGGGGCGGCCGCGGCTGGTCGCCATGCCGGCCGACTCCTGCCACCTTCCACGGACATGGCATCTCGAACCGTCCATGGCATCCCGAACCGTCCAGGTACCTGGAGAGGGGCCCGGGGCGCCGGGAACCGGGCCGGTCGCGGGCCGCCCGGGCCCCGGTCGTTCCCGGAGCGGCCCAGCGGATCCCCGCCGCGGGGATCACGGTCGCCCGGTCTCCGGTTCCGTCCGAAAGAGCGGCTGTGCGGGTGTGCCGGGCACGCTGGACGGGGAAGTGGAGAAGACGACGAGGAAGTGGAGAAGACAGGGAAGCGGAGAGGAAGCGGAGGAACGGCATGCCCCACGCGGGCCCGCGAACCGGGATCACGGGCCTGTGGCCTGGGAAGGCGTGCGGTCCGGGAGGTGAGCCTCGATGGCGAACGTACTCAGCGTGACCAGTGTGCCGCCGGTGACGGTACGGCGGTACAGGACGATCGGGGAAGCGGCCCATGAGATGGACATCCACGGCGTGGGTGCTCTTCTCGTCATGGACGATCGTGACCACTTGGTCGGTATTGTCACCGATCGTGACATTGTGTTGCGGGGGGTTGCTCGTGGCGTCCCGATGGAGGCATCCATTGACCGTCTGATGACGACGGAGGTCTTCACCCTGCCCGCTGACGTGGAGATCGACCGCGCGTACGAGGTATTTCGCGATCACGCGCTGCGGCGGCTGCCCGTCCTCGACGGCGGCCGGGTCGTGGGGGTCCTCTCCATCGACGATCTCCTCATCCGTGACGCGCGGCGGATCGAGGACGTGGTACGCCCCCTCGCCCGGGAGGTCATCGCCCGGCACCGCAGGACGCCGGTGGGCGCGGGCGGGGCCGTCCGTGCCGGTGACGGCGCCGCCCATGCCGACAACGGCGGCGCCTACGCCGGGACCGGCGCCGGGAGGGGCGGCACCTACGCCGACAGCGGGGTGATCGCGTCCCGCCGGCTGGTGCGGGCCCACCCCGGTGACACCCTGGTCATCCACGGGCGGACGCTGGGCCGGCCGGAACGGTCCGGCGAGATCCTGGAGGTGCGTTCCCCCTCGGGCGACCCGCCATTCCTGGTCAGCTGGTCCGACTCCGACCATGTCAGTTTCACCTATCCGGGCCCGGACGCGGAGGTGCGTCCGCGTGCCGAGGCGGCGACGGCGGCCACCGGCGAGCGGGCCGGCAACGGGCAACGGTAGCTGACTGGTAGCGGACAGTGGCCAGTAGTGGACGATGGCAGCCGGTAGGCGGCTGGGAGCCAGTGGCGACCGGTAGGTGGCCGGCTGCCGCTACCGGATGCCATCCGTGACGTCCCGGTACGGTCGCTCTGAGACGGAGGTGGCGGGTGGACCCTCTGTTCGCCGACCGGCCGGCGGCGGGCCGCGCCCTGGCCGGGCAGCTGGCCGCGTACGCCGGCCGTGACGATGTCGTCGTCCTGGCGCTGCCACGAGGCGGTGTGCCGGTCGCCTTCGAGGTGGCGCAACGGCTGGGTGCGGGGCTGGACGTCTTTCCGGTGCGCAAGCTCGGGGCGCCCGGGCACGCCGAGCTTGCGATGGGCGCGCTGGCCGGCGGCGGGACACTCGTCCGCAACGATCAGGTGATCCACAGCCTGGGCATCGGGGAGAAGGCGGTCACCGATGCCGTGGCCGCCGAGCGCCGTGAGCTTGCCCGCCGGGAGGATGCCTACCGTATCGGCCGGGACGCGCTCGACGTCACCGGCCGCGTGGTCCTGCTGATCGACGATGGGATGGCCACCGGTGCCACGATGTACGCCGCCGTCGAGGCCGTCCGCCGACGTGGGCCGGCGCAGGTGGTGGCGGCTGTTCCCGTGGCCTCGGAGCGGGCGTGCCGGCAGCTGAGGCTCGTCGCCGACGGTGTGCTCTGCCTGCGCACTCCGTCGACATTCTTCTCCGTCGGTCAGTACTATGCGGATTTCTCCCAGACGACCGATGACGAGGTCCGTGAGCTTCTGCGCCGTTCCGTGACCGCGAGATGACAGCCGGGTGGTCTCCCATGGGCCACCAGCCAGTGATCGTCATTCGCGGGGCGCGGGTGTCTCATGCTGCCGCGGCCGGGGTGCTGGCCGGCTCGGATGCCGCTGGGGCCGGCGCGGTCGCGGGAGCGCTGCCGACCGGTGCGGGTGCCGGGGCGGACGGCGGACCGGACGTGGGTGCTGGCGCTGGATCAAGCGTGGGCGTGGGTGGGGCGGTCTGTGCTGGCGGATTGTTCAGACGTTGTGCAATGCTTGTGAGCCTGCTGCGTGCTTCGTCGCTGACCTCGACGGATGAGGCGTCAGCAAGCCGGCCGAGGAAGGGCGTGAGCATTCCGGGGCCGGTGACGGTGCGGGGGATCAGCGCGTCCAGCGCGGCGGTGGTAGGCGCGTCGACCTGGCCCAGCTGGCTGTAGCGCGCCAGCCGGTCGCGCAGGGACGCCGGGCTGGTGTGCCAGCCGGCGAAGTCCGCGGCGTTCAGGCCGGTGACGTCGAAGGCGGTGGCGGGTTGCGCCGCGCAGCCGGTGTTCGCGGGCTCGGGGGCGAGACGGGCGGTGAGCGCGCCGGCCGCGCCCGCCTCGCCGATGTCGTGCCCGCTGAAGCGGGCGAGCCGCCACCGTGCCGGCGTGCCGCCACGGGCGTCCGCGATCACTGTGCTGCGGGCGCTGGTGATCAGGTGTCCGTGGCTGTCGAACAGCGTCGCGTTGATCGGGATGCTGACCGGTGCCCCGCCGGCCGGGGCACCGGCCGTGCTCAGGACGCCGGTGATGTCGAGGGCGTCATAGCCGGTGACGGCCGGGTCGAGGTCGGCGGGCGCCGCGGCCAGCGAGCCCGCCACAATGGTGATCGTTGGGCAGCTCGCGGACGGTGCCGGGGCGGGCGTCGCGTCCGCTTCGGGCCGTGGGGTGACCGTGATCGCGGCGGGCGTGCCCGCCGGCGCGGGCACCGCGGGCGGTATGGATGCCGTGAGCGCCGGGGGCGGTATGGGTGCCGCGGGTGCCGCGGCTGCTGGGGGCGGTGCCGGGGCCGCGGGTGTGCTGCCGCCGGGACGCGCCTGGGACGGCGCCGGGGCGGGCAGGGGAACTGCCCCGCCGCTGGCGTAACCGGTCATCCAGGCGAGCACGGCACGGGCGTAGTCACCGGACGGGTTGTAGGCGAGGATCGCTGCCCGTAACTGCGCGGGGTCGCTCAGATCGCGGTTGTAGGCGCAGAGGTAGCCGGCGGCGGCGAGGGCGGCGTCGTCGATGTTGTTCGGGTCGCGCTGGCCGTCGCCGTTGCCGTCGCTGCCGGATCTCGTCCAGGAGGACGGGATGAACTGCATCGGCCCGATGGCCCGGTCGAAGACCGTGTCACCGTCCCATCTGCCGTTGTCGGTGTCGGTGACACGCGCGCGTCCGCCCGCGCCGTCCAGGGGGAGCCCGATGATCGACGGGGTGACGGTACCGGCGGGGCTGATGGCGCGGCCGGCGCCGTGCCCCGATTCCACCCTGCCGATTCCGGCCAGCAGGGGCCAGGTCAGGTGGCAGCTGGGCCGTCCGGCCGCCATTCGTTCGGTCGCTCTGCGGTAGGCGGCCAGTACTCGTTCCGGTATGCCTTTGTCACCAGCGGTGAGTGTGACGGCCCCGCCCGCCCCGGCGGCCACGGCCGTGGCCAGGCTCTGCGTGCCCGGCGCGGTGCCACCGCCCGCCCCGCCGGAGCCGCCGGAGCCGCCGCCCGGGCCGGCGAGCGGTGGCATCGGGAAGGCACCACCGTCGGCCGGCGGCCTGAGTGGTCCGGGCGGCGGCCCGCTGGGGGCGTCTGATTGTGAAATGATTGTGGAACCGTTGGCGAGAAAGAGAAGCGCGGTGGCGACGGCCGGCATCATGAATACCCGCACCCGGCGTGGGCGTGGGCGTGGGCGTGGGCGTGGGGCGGACGGTACTCGCGGGCAGGCCTCGTCGGATGTGGGTACGTCCCGGTGCCGGTGCCGGTGCGCGCCAGCGTGCCTGGGGCCGCGCCGATGCTTGCTCACGGTAGGCGTCCACCTCGTCGAGCTGCGTGGGTGCCGAACGGCATGGGTATCGAACGGCATGGGTATCGAACGGCATGGGTGTCGAACGGTCTTGGTCGGGTAGGCCGCGGTGCGCTTCACTGCTGGAACTCCGGCGCACCGCCGAGGTGTCCACCGTCGTTATACGCCATGCCCTCGGGCCGGGAAGTGGCTGTTGGGCAGCCAATGTCGACCGCACATTCGGGTGTAGGGCCGTGGCTGTAGGTTGTGAATCGATGGGTTCGCGA
>NZ_CEVIVC010000008.1:32752-34170 GCF_982290645.1 Protofrankia sp. CiP1_Cm_nod4 | reverse complement strand
AGCGGGATGTCGTCCGGTGTTCCCGGTCCCGGTCCCGGTCCCGGTCCCGGTTCGGTTCGGGGACGCATTTTGCGCGGCCCTGTCGCGACATGTCTGAGGGTAGCGGCCTGAAGACTTTCAGTGCGCTACCGCAGGTTTCACGAGCGTGCCCGGCCGGCCGTCTTCTGGGGACGGTTCTTTTATCGCTATTCGCTGAATGTTTACCTGGGCGCCCGGCCGGGCCCACGGACCACCTCGTCTTTCCTCCCGGCGGTGTCACGTGCTGTTTCCTCCGGGCGGTACCACGCGCCAGCCTGGTCCGTCGGGCCTCGGAGCGATGTTCCCCTCGCCGCGCCCACTTCTGTTGCGGGTGTATGAATACCAGGTGTCCATGACCGGCCAATGCATTGGCAGTGGTAATAGGATGGGCTGTGACGGCCTCCCGGACGCCCGTGGCGCCGACATCGAATTCACCATCGGACGGGCCGGGATTTCCTGTCTCGCGGGTCGCCCTGAACCGGGAGCGAATGGGGGGGCTGATGTGCGGTGCCGCCGCTGCCCGTCAGGGCACGGCCGACGGCGGTCGGATTCTTCCCGGCGATCGGCGGGCCCGCCGGCTGACCGGGCGGCCGGGGCGCCGTCCGATATCACCGCCGTGGCCGCCGGGCATGGTCGTCAGGCGTGATTGTCGGGATAGGCGAGATGTAACTCACACGATGATACGGCCCAGGTGATTATGGCCTGCCGGGATGACGGGACGGGGCGTTGGTAACGGTTCGGGATGGACGTCGGCGTGAGGGCACGCCCGCATCATGACTGCGGATCGATGACTGTTGACCGGGCACGGGTGGCAGCGGCGCTACCCGGTTACGATCTCGGTGACGAGATCGGCGCGGGCACGTTCGGGGTGGTGTTCGCCGCCTGGCACCGCCGTCTCCAGCGTGATGCCGCGGTCAAGGTACTCGACGGAGGGTACGGCCGGGCGGTGGCGGGATTCGCCACCGAGGCGCGGATTCTCGCCGCCCTGGACCATCAGCATGTGGTCCGGGTCTATGACTATGTCGAGACCGGGGGACTGCGTCTGCTCGTCATGGAGATGCTGGCCGGCGGGACGCTGACCCGCCGCCACCGGGCGGGGATGCTCCCGGAGGAGGCCTGCGCGGTAGGGCTGGCGATCGCCGCCGCCCTGACCTGCGCGCATTCCCGCGGAGTGCTGCATCGCGACATCAAGCCCGACAACATTCTGTTCGACGCCACGGGCCTGCTCAAAGTGGTCGATTTCGGGCTCGCGAAACAGGTGGGTGGGCCGCCGGCCGCCGCCGGCGCGGTGGCCGGGACGCCGTTGTACATGGCTCCCGAACAGATCGAGGGGGGCCGGCTGGGGCCGGCCTCCGATCTGTACGCGCTCGGGGTGCTGCTCTATCTGCTGCTGACCGGGG
>NZ_CEVIVC010000008.1:32090-32727 GCF_982290645.1 Protofrankia sp. CiP1_Cm_nod4 | reverse complement strand
CGACGCCGTTCGCACCGGCATCCTCCATCCTGCGGCAGCGTCCCGACCAGGTCCCGCCACCGCCGCCGGGCGTGCCGGTTCAGGTGGCGGATGTGATCATGTGGGCGTTGGCGAACGATCCGGTGGCTCGTCCGCCGTCCGCGCTGGCCTTCGCGCTGGACCTGGCCCGGGCCGCCGCCGAGGCCTACGGCTGGGGCTGGCTGGCTCGTTCGGGGATCGTGCTGCATGTCGACGCCGAGGTCCGCGCCGCCGCCGAACGGCCGTTCACGTCCACCCGCCCAGCACTGCCGCCCACTACCAACGGTGACACGCCGCCTGCACACGGAGACGCGTCCTCCGTACCGTCGACAGGCGGTGCGTCCCCGGACGCTGCGTCCCCGGGCGGCGCGTCCCCGGGCGGTGCGTCCCCGGGCGGTGCGTCCCCGGGCGGCGCGTTCTCGGGCGGCGCGCTCTCGGACGCAGAGGCCGGCGGGCGTCTCGCCAGCCGGCCGCGCCGCGCCCGGCCACGCCGCCGGCCGGGCATGACGCCAGGGCACCGCCGCCGTGGTGGTGCTTCTCGCCGCCGTATCGTCGCCATGGCGGTGCTCATCGCCGTCAGCGCCGCCGCTCTTGTTGCCGCCACCCGCGGCGGAGACTT
>NZ_CEVIVC010000008.1:24299-32065 GCF_982290645.1 Protofrankia sp. CiP1_Cm_nod4 | reverse complement strand
GTCCGAGGCCGGCGCCCGTCCGCTCGGCCCGCCGCTGACCGGCCCCACCGGCCCTGCCGGCTGGGTGCTCTCGGTGGTGTTCTCCCCGAACGAGCAGGTGCTGGCCAGCAGCAGCCGGGACGGCACGGTGCGGCTGTGGGACATCACCGACCGTGCCCACCCTCGTCTGCTCGGCAGGCCGCTGACCGGCCCCACCGACGGGGTGACGTCGGTGGCGTTCTCCCCGGACGGCCACACCCTGGCCGGCGGCAGCTGGGACCGCACGATATGGCTGTGGGACGTGACGGACCTCGCCGCCCCCCGTCCGCTTGCCGGGCCGATAGCCGGCCACACCGACGCCGTCACGGCGGTGGCGTTCTCCCCGGACGGAAAAATCCTGGCCAGCGGCAGCCGGGACAGGACGGTGCGGTTGTGGGACGTCACCGACCGGTCCGATCCACGCCCGCTCGGCGAGCCGCTGATCAGCCATTCCGATGCCGTGGTGTCGGTGGCGTTCTCCCCGGATGGCCGTGCCCTGGCCAGCGCCGGCTACGACAACACGGTGCGGCTGTGGGATCTGACCGACCGTTCCCGTCCGCGCCTGTTCGGCTCCCCGCTGGTCGGCCACACCGCGTTCGTGTTCTCGGTGGCGTTCTCCCCGGATGGCCATGTTCTGGCCAGCGGTGGCTTCGACGGGACGATCAGGCTGTGGAATGTCACCGACCGTTCCGACCCGCATCTGATTGGTGATCCTCTGCGGGTCTCCACCAGCACCACCGTGCGCTCGGTGGCCTTCTCCCCGAACGGTCGTACGCTGGCCAGCGGCAGTTTCGAGGGGATGATCCGGCTGTGGGACATCGCCGATCCTTCCAGGCCGCGCCCACTCGGTGGCCCCCTGACCGGCCACCAGGACTGGGTGCTGTCGGTGGCGTTCTCCCCGGACGGCCGTACGCTGGCCAGCGGCAGCCGGGACAACACGGTGCGGCTGTGGAAGCTGCGCTGACCGGGCGTCGTTTTCCGGTGGTGCTGGCCGGCACGCGGTCAGCCACCTGGCCGGTTCAGCGCAGCTGGACGGCGATCAGACAGGTGTCGTCGTCGGTGTCGGGGGTGGTGTGGCGCAGGAGATGGTCGGCATACCGCTGGAGGTCGGCGATCGGCCGGCCGGCGGCCAGGACCAGGGTGTCCAGCGTCTCGTCGAGGGCGGTCCCGCGTTGTTCGACGAGGCCGTCGGTGAACAGCAGGACGCCGTCGCCGGGCCGCAGCGCGGTGGCGGTCTCCTCGTAGGCGCTGTGTGGGTCCGCCCCGAGGAGGACGCCGGCCGGCAGCGGGAGCATGGCGGCGTCGCCGTCACGGACCAGGACGGGCGGCAGGTGCCCGGCGCATGCCCAGCGCAGCATACGGGTGGCCGGATCGTACAGACCGCAGACGGCGGTACCGGTGACGTCGTCGGTGAGGTGGTAGGCGACGTCGTTGAGCCAGCGCAGCAGCTGGGCCGGCCCCGCCCCGGTCATGGCGAGCCCACGCAGGCTGTTGCGTAACGTGACCATGCCGGTGACAGCTCTGATCCCGTGCCCGGCGATGTCACCGACGGCGAGAAGGACCTCCCCGGAGGGCAGGACGACCGCGTCGTACCAGTCGCCGCCGACCAGATGGTCCTGGTTGGCCGGCCGGTAGCGGACGGCGATGTCGAGCCCGCCGTTCTCGACCGGATCGGCCGAGAACGGCGTGATGGCCCGTTGCAGCTGGATGGCCAGCCGCTGCTGGTCGTCGGCCCGCTGTTCGGTGTCGGCGAGCTGGTTGCGGGTGGCGGCGAGGGCGACCTGGGTGTGGTAGAGAGTCGAAAGATCCTGGTATGTGCCGCGGACGGCGACCAGGGTGCCGGCGGTGTCCGTGACGGGCTCGGCGAACGCGCGTATCTGCCGGATCGCGCCGTCGGCCCGCAGCAGCCGGAACGTCGTGGCGGCCGGCCGTGCCTGGTCGAACAGCACGTCACGGAAACGGCCGACAGCGGCGAGATCATCGGCATGGACGTAGGCGTCCAGCCCCTGCAGGGAGACGGGCGCTTCCGGCGCATCCGGCGCCAGCCGGAACAGCGTGAAGGTGTGGTCGGTCCAGCGCACGTCACCGGTGAGCATGTCCTGCTGCCAGCCGCCGAGCTCACCGAGCCGCTGGGCGTGCTGGAGGATGGTGGTCAGCCCGTCGGTGTCGTCGGTCCGCCGCCAGGTCAGCGCGATGCCGTCGAGGAACCGGCCGATACGCACGTCCATCTCCGTCGCGACGATCCGGCCGCCGACGATGACGTGGACGGGCAGGCCGTCGGCCTGGTACGGCCGGCCGGTGCGCAGCACGTCCACGGCCTGCCCGAACAGCCCGTCCAGGACGGTCATCAGCGGATGTAGGTGGGACAGCCGGCGGCCGACGAGGTCACGGGGCTCCCGGCCGGCCGGGTCGACGAACCCTTCGCTGACGTGGTCGATCTGGAAGTCGACGATCCGCCCGTCATGGTCACGGACGGCGTGGGCGACGAGGGCGGAGCGCAGCAGGGCGTCCAGCAGGGCGGGCAGCCACGAGCCGTGGCGTCCCCAGGCGCGTTCCCCCTGGGCCGCCCCGAGGCTGCCGGCGCAGACCCCGGCCAGCGTCAGCAGCTGGTGGCGCAGCGCGGGAGTGAACTCCTCGAGGGGCTGCGGCCAGCAGATCTCCATCGCCCCCAGCAGTGCCCCGGCGTCGGTCAGCGGCAGCGCCACCCGGGCGCCGCGCCATCGCCCGACCAGCGGGATCCGGTCCGGCAGGTGGCGGGCTGCCGGCCACCACCGGGGGCAGCCGTCCTGGGCGACCCGCTGGGCCGGGCAGTCCATCTGCGGCGGGATGCGCTGCCAGCGGCTTGCCTCCAGGGCGCCGAGCCCCGCCTCGCCGGCGAGCTCCAGCGCGCCGTCCGGTTCGATCATCCACAGTGCCACGGCCACGGCTCCCAGCGGGGCGAGGGCCTCCTCCATCGTTGCCGCGGCGATCCGCTGCCCGTCCACGGCCGGCGCTGCCGGGGCCTCGGCCGGCTGCGCCGGCTGCTGCCGGGGCGGCCGCGCCGCGCCCAGCGCGAGCGCGTCGTCCGCCGGCTGGCCGACCACGTCGGCGGCAAGCTCCGCCAGGGGCATCCCGGACCGGGCCGCCAGGTGGGTGAGCTGCCTGGCCGCCTCACCGGGGGAGCAGCGCAGGCGCTCGGTCAGGACGCCGATCGCGAGATCCACCAGGGCTTCGGTGGCGGCCTGCGCCCGCACCGCCTCGAGTTCGCTCTGCTGACGGACGATCAGCGCGGTCAGACGCGCCACCTGGTCGTCGCCGGCCGGGCCGGTCGGTCGCTGCGTTCCCACGTACGTCCCTCACTGGTTCGGGTGCCGCCGGCCCTCACTGCTTCGGGTGCCGCCGGCACGCGGGCTCAAAGGCCCCCCAGCGCGGACATCCTCGCACGAACGCCGCCGCGCGGACGGAGCCCCTGCGGTCCGCTGTTCTCCCGGTGTTCGTTTCTGTCCCGTGGTTCTCCTCTGTCCCGTGCTTCTCCGGTCCCTGGCAGCGAGGGCCGAAGATGACGCGACAGTGCCTGTCCAGACTGTTGCCTGTCCGGTCTGTTCGGCGCATGGTCGATGCGTGCTCGGTGGCTGGTCGGTATCTGTCCGCGTCGATTACGGGCCTCGCTTCCGAGGCCGCTCGGGAAAACCATAGGACATCAGAAAACTGAGCCGAGGGTGTTGTCCGTTTCACCCTGGTTTGCGAATCGTCGAACTCTCTAACGTGGAACACGGGACCGGCCGGCTGTCCGGGCCGGCGGCCGACGAGCGGGGTGTTGTACCGGTGGGTGAGGCTACGAACTCGGAGCGGGCGAACTCGGAGCGGGTAACGGCGCGCGGGCGGGACGAGCCCGCGCTGCGTCAGCTTCTCGCCGGTCTGGCGGCGGTGCGTGGCGGGGACTTCCGCGCGCGTCTGCCCCATGGCGACGACCCGCTCATGAACGAGATCGCCGACGTGTTCAACGGCATGACCGACCAGCTTTCCATGATCGCTTCCGGGGTGGCGAGAGCGGCCCGGGAGGTCGGCGTGGAGGGCAGGCTCGGCCGTCGCCTCCGGGCGCCGGACGTGCCCGGCGCCTGGCGGGAGCTCATCGAGTCGACCAACATGGCGGTGGGCAACCTCGGCAGCCAGGTCCGTGACATCTCCCAGGTGGCGGCGGCGGTGGCCCGCGGCGATCTCTCCCAGAAGATCACGGTGGACGCGCGCGGGGAGATCCTGGAGCTGAAGAACACGATCAACACGATGGTCGACCAGTTGTCGTCGTTCGCCGGTGAGGTCACCCGGGTGGCCCGGGAGGTCGGCACCGAGGGACGGCTGGGCGGGCAGGCCTTCCCCGGGGTGGGCGGAACGTGGCGGGACCTCACCGACTCGGTGAACTTCATGGCCGGCAACCTCACCGGCCAGGTCCGTTCCATCTCCCAGGTGGCGGCGGCGGTGGCCCGCGGCGATCTCTCCCAGAAGATCACGGTGGACGCGCGCGGGGAGATCCTGGAGCTGAAGAACACGATCAACACGATGGTCGACCAGTTGTCGTCGTTCGCCGGTGAGGTCACCCGGGTGGCCCGGGAGGTCGGCACCGAGGGACGGCTGGGCGGGCAGGCCGACGTCAAGGGCGTCTCGGGCACGTGGAAGGACCTCACCGAGTCCGTCAACGTCATGGCGGCCAACCTCACCGTCCAGGTCCGCTCCATCGCCGAGGTCACCACCTCGGTGGCCAAGGGCGACCTGACCCAGAAGATCCGGGTGGACGCGCGCGGGGAGATCCTGGAGCTCAAGGAGACCATCAACACGATGGTCGACCGGTTGTCGTCGTTCGCCGACGAGGTCATCCGGGTGGCGGGCGAGGTGGGGACGCAGGGCAACCTCGGCGGGCAGGCCGTCGCGCGGGGCGTCTCCGGCACCTGGCGGGATCTCACCGACAACGTCAACTCGATGGCCAGCAACCTGACCAGCCAGGTCCGCAACATCGCCCAGGTCACCACCGCCGTGGCCCGGGGCGACCTGTCGAAGAAGATCGACGTCGACGCCCGTGGGGAGATCCTGGAGCTCAAGACCACCATCAACACGATGGTCGACCAGCTGTCGTCCTTTGCCGCGGAGGTCACCCGGGTCGCCCGCGAGGTCGGCACCGAGGGGATACTCGGCGGGCAGGCCGAGGTCGAGGGCGTCTCGGGGACGTGGAAGCGGCTGACGGAGAACGTCAACGAGCTTGCCGGCAACCTCACCCGTCAGGTGCGTGCGATCGCCGCGGTGACCAGCGCGGTCGCGGCCGGTGACCTCACCGGGGCGGTCTCGGTGGAGGCGCGGGGGGAGGTCGCCGAGCTCAAGGACAATATCAACGCGATGGTGCGGTCGCTGTACGAGACCACGCGCGCCAACCAGGAGCAGGACTGGCTGAAGACCAACCTGGCCCGCATATCCGGTCTGATGCAGAAACACCGTGACCTCGACACCGTCACGGAACTGGTCATGGACGAGCTCGCCCCGCTGGTCGGCGCCCAGTACGGCACGTTCTTCCTGGCCGGCTCCAGCTCCGGCTCCGGCGCGGGCGCGCCCGCGCTGCGCCTGATCGCCAGCTTCGGCTACCAGGCCCACCCCGACGTGCCGCGCGAGTTCGGCCTGGGAGAGTCCCTGGTCGGGCAGGTGGCCAGAACCAGGCGGTCGATTTTCGTCGACCGGACCCCGGCGCATTATGTGAAGATCTCGTCCAGTCTCGGCCATGCCGGGCCGGTCAATCTGATCGTGCTGCCCGTCCTCTTCGAGGACCATGTGCTCGGTGTCATCGAGCTCGCCTCCTTCACCCCGTTCACGCAGGTGCACCGGGATTTCCTGGACCGGCTGATGGACATCATCGGTGTCAATATCAACATTATTGTCGCCAACTCCCGTACCGACGCGCTGCTGGCGGAGTCGCAACGTCTCGCCGCCGAGCTGCGGGCACGTTCCGAAGAACTCCAGAGCCGGCAGGACGAGCTGCAGCGTTCCAACGCCGAACTGGCGGAGAAGGCGGCTCTGCTGGCTCGCCAGAACCACGACATCGAAGTCAAGAACTTCGAGATCGAGCAGGCCCGACAGGAAATCGAGGAACGGGCCCGGCAGCTCGGCCTGTCGTCCAGGTACAAGTCGGAGTTCCTCGCCAACATGTCCCATGAGCTGCGTACGCCGTTGAACAGCCTGCTCATCCTGGCGCGGCTGCTGGCGCAGAACCCGGCGAACAACCTCAGCCCGAAGGAGGTCGAGTACGCCAACGTCATCCACTCCGCCGGCTCCGATCTCCTGCAGCTCATCAACGACATCCTCGACCTGTCGAAGGTCGAGGCCGGGAAGATCGACGTCCATCTGGAGCGTTTCGCCCTCGGCGCGCTCCTCGACGACGTCCGGGGCATCTTCTGCCCGGTCATCGAGGAGAAGGGCCTGCGGTTCGCCGTCGACGTCGCCCCCGACGTGCCGGACGCGCTGGTCAGCGACCAGCATCGTCTGTTGCAGGTGCTGCGCAACCTGCTGTCCAACGCGGTCAAGTTCACCCAGCGGGGCGGGGTGGAACTCCGGATACGGATGGTCAGCGGCCGCGTGCTCGACGACGAACGACGCCCGGCCGTCGCGTTCGCGGTGACCGACACGGGCATCGGTATCGCCGAGGAGAACCTGGACCGGCTTTTCGGGGCCTTTCAGCAGGGTGACGGCAGCACCAGCCGCAGATTCGGCGGGACCGGCCTGGGCCTGTCCATCGCGCGTGAGGTCGCGGCTCTGCTCGGCGGTGTGATCCGTGTCCAGAGCGAGTTCGGGAAGGGCAGTACCTTCACCCTCTATCTGCCGCTGTCCTCGCCAGGGGCGATCGGTGAGAAGGCCCATGGCGCCACGCAGCCGGCCGTTTCCGGCCCGCCGGCGCCCGCGGCCCCGCCGCTGCCGCTGCCGCCCGTCCCGTCCAGTTTGTCCAGTTCGCCAAGTTCGTACAGTTCACCCATTTCGCACAGTGCACCTGGTTCATCCGACGTGTCCGGCTCGCAGGCGCCCGTGTCCGCGCCGATACCCGCACCCGCACCCGCACCCGCACCCGCGCTCGCGCTCGCGCCCGGCGGCAACGGCGTCCCGGCACATGCCACGGACGACGTGCTGCGCGGCCGCAGGATTCTCGTGATCGACGACGACGTCCGGAACGTGTTCGCCATCACCAGCGTCCTCGAGCTCCACGGACTGACCGTGATTCACGCGCCCGACGGGCGCATAGGCATCGACATCCTGGTCGCCACCGACGGCGTCGAACTCGTTCTCGTGGACGTGATGATGCCGGAAATGGACGGTTATGCCACGATGACGGCAATCCGGGAAATGGCTCGTTTCGGTGCGCTGCCGATTATTGCCGTCACCGCGAAAGCCATGCCGGGCGACCGGCAGAAATGCCTTGCCGCCGGCGCCGACGACTACGTGACCAAGCCGGTCGACACCGACGAGCTCCTCACCTGCATCCGGCAGCGGCTCACCCGTCAGGAGCCCGGCGAGAATATCCGGTGATCAGTATTCCTGTTCAGGTGGCGGAAACCCGCCGGGCCCACATCCCTGCCGGGTGCCACGGCGTACCGCCGTGGTCGGCCATGGCAGCGGACCACCGGTCAGGATCCGTGTAACGACTGCCGGCCGAAGTCCGCGGGCTGTGCAGCGGATTCACCGGGCCGGTCGGGGCGTGCCGTATTCGTGCCCTCGAGGACCTCGGCCCGAAGAGGCGGAAA
>NZ_CEVIVC010000008.1:12161-23893 GCF_982290645.1 Protofrankia sp. CiP1_Cm_nod4 | reverse complement strand
GGAGAGGCAGAAACAACAGTACCCACGGGCCGCCGGCGCCCACCGCCCGGCCGAGGTTAACGCACAGCCTACCGGAATGAACGCGCAGCTGGCCGAGATGAATTCACGGCGAACGTCCGAGGGTCGGGCGGTACGGAACACGCCGGGCCTGACACGGAACGCATACGTTCGTCGCACGACATATCGGCCTGACCGTGCATGTGGGGATGAGGCGGACGTGGGCTGGCTGAGCACTGAGAGCATCGTGGCCGTACTCACCGCGGTGCTCGGCATCATGGCCTCCTTCGCCGTGGTCTGGTACGAGCGCCGGGTGCCTCGCCGCAGACGCATCGGCTACCGCGTGCAGATGGACACTCCCATCGGCAGCGACAACCGCGGTGGGCAGAGCCAGGCGGACATGCGGCTCGGCCTGTTCAACGACCTCCCCGACATGTCGGATGCCACCCTCGTCCTCCTGCGCGTCGAGAACGACGGCGCGGAGGGCATCACCGACACCGACTACACCAGCAACGGCCTCACCGTCGTCTTCGCCGAGCGAACTGTCAGGGGCGTCGCCGTCACCCAGTCCGGCGCCGAGCACCTGATGGACCACTTCGCCCCGCCGGGGGCCATGCGGCACAGCGGCAGCACGATCTCCCTGCCCCGCGTCCCGCTCAACCGCGGCCAGCACTACAAGCTGCTCGTGCTGCTCACCGGCGGCCAGGTCGGCAGCGGTGTCCGGGTCACCGGCGGGATCCGGGACGGCAATGTGGAGCTCAACCGCAGCACAACAGTCGACGACACCCCGCCCCTGTTCAGCAGACCCGCTCGTTGGATCACCATTCTGCTCACCATCTGCGTCATGGCACTGGCGGTCATCGTCGTCCGCCGGGACGTGCCGGCGCCCATCGGCTGCGCCACCGGAAAACTCACTGTCATCGGTTCGACGGCCTTCGCGCCGGTCGTACGAGAAATCGCCGAGAAATACGAGTCGGACTGCCCGGGCACGAGAGTCACGGTGAACCCGCACGGCAGCAACGAGGGTATCCAGGAGCTGGCGGAGGCCGCGGCCGAGACCACCGGCGGGCCGCCAGCGGTGATCTCCGTCTATGACGGTTCCAAGCCGGCCGGCTATCCGCAGATGACGGGGGAGCGCGTCGCGGTCTCCGCGTTCGCGCTGGTGGTGAACGACCGCGTGTCGACCGTGGATCTCACGGTCGACCAGATACGGAGGATCTACCGGGGTGACGTCCTCAACTGGAGCCAGGTCGGCGGCCCCGACCTGCCCGTCCTGTTGGTGAGCCGGGACGCCAACTCAGGTACCCGTGACCTGTTCCGGCGGCGCATTCTCGACGGGCTCGGAGAGCCGGCACTGACCTCGCTGGACTGTGAGCACAAGAACTCCCCGCAGGACAGGGTCGTCCGTTGTGAACTCGACAGCACCGAACGGGTGCTGCGGACCGTGGCGAAACTCCCCGGCGCCATCGGCTACAGCGAGCTGCAGGCCGCCGTCGCGTCCAGCGGCCTGCATGCTCTGCGTATCAACGGCCAGATGCCGTCGATCGAGACCATCGGTGGCGACGCCTACCCTTTCACGGAGATCGAGTACGCCTATACCTATGGCCAGCCGCCCGCGGGCTCCCTCACCGCCAGTTTCCTGAACTATCTGGCCAGGGGCGGTGGCCAGGACGTGATGAAGGCCCATGGGCATCTGCCGTGCTACAGCCCGGAGGGCTTCATACGCTGCCAGCGGTGACCGGCCCTTACCGGAAGCGGCTGGGCCACGGGGGCCGCCCGGGTGCGGCCACCGCGTGGGCGTGCGGTTACCGCGTGGGCGCGAAGACGGTGGCCAGGGCGGCCAGGGCGTCGGGCACGGCCCGGTAGTAGGCCCAGACGCCGCGTTTGTCCCGGGTGATCAGCCCGGCGTCCACCAGGACCTTCAGATGGTGGCTGACGGTGGGCTGGCTCAGGCCGAGGGGCTCGGTGAGCTCGCAGACGCAGGCCTCACCGTTCTCGTGAGCGAAGATCATCGACAGGAGCCGTAGCCGGGCGGGCACGGCGATCGCCCGGAGGACCGTGACAAGCCGGTCCGCCTCGGTGGCGGACAGCGGCGCCCTGGTCAGCGGGGTGCAGCAGGCCGTGGTGACGCCGGCGGCACCGGCGAGGCCGGGTGCGTCGGAATCCGCGCGCGCGTCGGGGCCCGTGGGCGTGGCGCGCGCACGGAGCGGGGTGGGCAGGGGTGCGGTCACCATGCCCTTCAGCATGCCCCGCCTATTGACAGCCGTCTATGCGTGGGGTCATCGTCACGTCTGGCAGGAAGACATTGATGCTGATCGATGCGATGAGGGGCTGATCGTGATGGCCAGGGTGCAACTGGCGCTGAACGTCTCCGACGTGGACGCGGCGGTCGACTTCTACACGAAGCTGTTCGGGGCCGGCCCGGCGAAGCGCCGGCCGGGGTACGCGAACTTCGCGGTCGACGTGCCGCCGCTGAAGCTGGTGCTGATCGAGAACCCGCGGGCCCGGGGCGCCGGGGTGGCCGGCGCGCTCAACCATCTCGGCGTCGAGGTCGCCACCTCCGAAGAGGTGGCCGCGGCAGCCGCGCGGCTGGCCGCGGCCGGGCTGGACACGGCGACCGAGAAGAACAGCACCTGCTGCTACGCGGTGCAGGACAAGGTCTGGGCCGACGACCCCGACGGCGCCCCGTGGGAGATCTACACGGTGCTCGCCGACGCCGACGCCGGACCGCTGCCGGGGACGGCGCAACCGGGCAGCGAGCCGGGCTCGGGATGCGGCTGCAGGCCGGTCGGGGAGCGCGGCGCGCCGACGTCCGCCGGCACGGCCACGCCGGTATCTCAGATGGCGGGGGAGCCGGCGAGCCCCGCACACGCCGCGAGGAGGGATACCGGTATGACGGATGCCGGTACGGCCGTACCGGTCGTCGCCACCGGCCCCATGGGCTCCTGATGGTACGGGAGCGGCCGGGCCCACCGCCGCTGGCGCGCCGGCTGGTCGCCGAGGCGGTCGGCAGCATGCTGCTGGCCGCCCTGGTGATTGGTTCAGGGATCGCCGCGACGCAGCTCAGCCCGGGACAGACCGGGCTGCAGCTGGTGGAGAACGCCGCGGCGACCGCCGCCGGCCTGTTCGCGATCATCCTGATGGTCGGGCCGGTCTCCGGAGGGCATTTCAACCCGGTGGTCTCGGGGGTGGACGCCGCGTTCGGCGGGCTGCCGTGGCGGGACGCCGCGGCCTACGTCCCCGCCCAGGTCACCGGCTGCGTGGGCGGAGCGGTGCTGGCGAACCTGATGTTCGAAGAGCCGGCGGTGTCGATCTCGACGCATCACCGGGCGTCCGGCGCGCACCTGCTCGCCGAGGTCGTCGCGACCGCCGGCCTCGTTCTGCTGATCTTCGCGCTGGCGCGCTCCGGCCGGGCTGAACGGGCCCCGGCGGCGGTCGGCGCCTACATCGGCGCGGCCTACTGGTTCACCAGCTCGACCAGCTTCGCGAACCCGGCGATCAGCATCGGGCGGATGCTCTCCGACACCTTCGCCGGGATAGCCCCGGCATCCGTCCCGGCATTCGTCGGCATGCAGGTGATCGGCGGCACGGTCGGCTACGCGCTGACACGCCTGCTCTATCCGCCGCCCCCGCCTGTTCCCGGCCAGGGCCCGCGGGTTCTGCCGCCTCGCGACCGGATCACCACCGCGTCCAACGGCGCCGCGTCGGACGGCCCGACGTCGGACGGCCCGACGTCCGATGGCCCGACGTCCGATGGCGCGGCGGCTGGGCCGGCCCTTGGCGTCCCACTGTGAAGACGCGAAGAAAGGGGAAGCGACGTATGTCCGGGAAGCCCTCGGTGCTGTTCGTCTGTGTCCACAACGCCGGGCGGTCCCAGATGGCCGCCGGCTGGCTGACCCGGCTGGCCGGCGGCGCCGTCGAGGTGCGCTCGGCAGGGTCGCTGCCGGCCGAGCGGGTCAACCCCGTCGCGGTGGCGGCCATGGCCGAGATGGGGATCGACCTTGGCGCTCAGACGCCCAAAGTCCTCACGCCGGAGGCGGTGGAAGCCTCCGACGTGGTGGTCACCATGGGTTGTGGGGACGCCTGCCCGGTCTTCCCGGGGAAACGGTACGAGGACTGGAAACTCGACGACCCCGCAGGTCAGGGCATCGACGCCGTCCGTCTGATCCGGGATGAGATCCGGGCCCGTGTCGAGAAACTTCTCCGGGACCTCCTGCCTCCCGGCTCCTGACGATCATTTCCGGTGCCCGCCCCACCGCCCGGCGGCGGCGCCCCGGGACGTACCAGCGCCACGGGAAAGCCGCCGGAACGCATGCCGAAGGAGACGCTCTGGCGGCCCGCCCGGTGCCCAGCCGGATGGGCCGTGTTTTGCTTCTTTCACTTCCGTGTAATGCGCTGGACCAGCATGATTGTCTGGTGGCTGTCGACCGGGGGTTACCGCTCGACCGGGTCGGCGAGCTGGCGGAACGGGCGCGTGCGGTGCTGGAGGGCCCGGCGCTGGGGGACGCCGGTGAGTCGTCGGAGCTGGAGCGGGCGCTCGCGACGGCCGGCGCCGAGATCCGTGCTGTGCTGTGTGCCCGTCCCGCACCCGACGCCCGGACGGCGGGCGAGCTGTGCCTGAGCCTGGTCGAGCTCAGACGGTTGCGGGGAGAGCTGCGCGAGCGCGCGGTGTCGGTGCGGTTCGCGGCGGTGGCACGGATCCATCGCGGGCTGGCCAGGCTGCGGGATTGTGGGACCGTTGCCGAGCTGCTGCCCGCGGCGGCGGCCGAGCTCGGGGCGTGCTGTGACTTCGACCGTGCGGTGATCTCGCGGCGCCGGGGGTCGACGTGGCGCGCCGAAGCGGTGTGGCTGGCCCCGGGGCTGGATCCGGACGTGTCGCGGGCGACGGAGACGTACCTGCGCGGGACGTGGATTCCGCTGGGTCCCGGCGTCCTGGAGACGGAGCTGATCCGCAGGCGCACCGCCGAGGTGATCGCGGCCGATGACCCGCGGACCAACAAGGAGCTGATGGCCGTGTCGGACAGCGTGGGATACGTGGCCTCGCCGGTGATGCCGGCCGGCCGGGTGATCGGTTTCCTGCAGGCCGACTGCTACGGGTCGCGGCGCGAGCTGACAACACTGGATCGTGACAATCTGTGGACGTTCGCCCAGGGCTTTGGCCTGCTGTTCGAGCGCACGGTGCTGCTGGAGCGGCTCGCCCGGCAGCGGGCCCAGGCCCAGGATGCCTTCGAGCTGGCCGAACGGCAGTTGCGGCAGCTCGCCGAGGACGAGATCCTGCTCGCCCGCAGTGACCGGGAGCTCGGCGCCGTCGCCTCCCGCGCCGCCGAGTTCTTCCGGCCCACGGCCGCCGCCGACGACCCGGTGGTGGGCCTGCTGACATGACGGCTCCATCCATGAGCGGCGTGAGCGGGCGGGCCACGGACCTGTTCGAGCGTGCCGCACGGCTGCTGGGCGTCACGCCGGAGCTCGGCCGCGCGGGCGCGGCGGACATGGCGGGCGCGGCGGACGCGCTGAGTGCGGCGGACGCGCTGAGTGCGGCGTGCACCGAACGCCTGCTGTCGGGTACGCCGGACGCCGAGTCGACCGCGGCGCTGGCCCGGCTGGTCTGCGATCTGCAGGACCTGGCCGTCGAGCAGGCCGAAACGCGGATGGCGTCGCGAGCGCGACGCATCGCCCGCTGCGAGCGGGGGCTCAGCCTGCTGCGTACGGTGATCAGCTCGAAGGCGCTGGAGGACCGGGTATGCGAGGAGACCGCGGCGAACTGCGGCTTCGCGCGGGTGCTGCTCGCACGCGTCGAGGACGGCGTCTGGCGGCCGTGGAAGGCCAACAGAGTGATACGGGACGAGCCGTGGTTCGCCGAATGGGCCCAGCGCGAGATCCCGTTGGACGACTTCGTCCTGGAAACGGAGCTGCTGAGCGAACGTCGGCCAGGCCTGGTGACGGACACCGCGGATCCGCGGGTACATCCGATCATCCGGGCAGGCGAGGCGACGTCGTATGTGGTGGCACCGATCACTCCCGCGGGGCGTGTCGTCGGTTTCCTGCACGCCGACCACGGCAGTGGCGGGCAGGCCTGCGACGAGACTGATCGTGATGTGCTGTGGGCTTTCAGTGAGGGATTCGGTCATCTCCACGAGCGCTCGGTGCTCGTGGAGCGCCTGCGTCTCCAGCGCGACCGGGTGCGCCAGACGCTGGCCGTCGTCGGCACCGCGCTGGAGGAGCTCACCGAGGCCGAGATCGAGCTTGTCACGGCTCCCGACGACGACACCCCCGTCGCCCGGACGGCGTCATCGGTGTTCCGCGGCGAAGGCGGTCTCGACGAGCTGACGGCCCGTGAGCGCGAGGTGCTCGCGCTCATCGCGGGCGGCGCCAGCAACCAGGAGATCGCCGAACAGCTCGTCATCACCGTCGGCACGGTCAAGACCCACGTCAAGCACATCCTCGCCAAGCTCGGCGCCGTCAACCGCTCCCAGGCGGTCGCGGCCTACCACGGCATCGCCCAGGACTGAGCGCCTCCGCGTCCACCGCCGGCGTCGGGGGCCTACCGGGACGCAGCGGCGTGGGTGTCACACGGCGCTGGTCCGGGCTGTTCGTCCTCGGCGAGCACGAGGCCGAGCAGGCCCGGGAAACGGGCGTCGAACTCGGCGCGGCGGAGCCGGCTGAGCCGGCGCGGCCCCTGGTCGACCTGCTCGAGCAGCCCCGTGGCCCGCAGCACGGCGAAGTGGTGGCTGGCGGTCGCCTTCGACACCGGCAGATCGAACGTGCCGCAGGCCCGGGTGAACTCCGGCTCGCCCGCCAACGTCCGCAGGATCAGCCGGCGGACCGGGTCCGCGAGAGCTTCCAGGGCGTCCTGGAGAGGCACGTCCTTCGGATCGGTGTGACGCAGAGTGCGGGTGCGCCGCGCCTGACCGGCCATCGTCTCCTCGAGTCCGTCTTCCCGAATCCCCTGTGTTCGACAGGTATCGTACACTGACGTCCATTCGACCGCTGTCGAACACATGAGGGAGATCGTCATGGCGATATCGCTGGGCCGGGTGGGCATCTGGTCCCCGTCGCACATCTGGGAGGACGACGCCGCCCACGAGGCCGCGGCGGAGCTCGACGCCGCGGGCTACGGAGCCCTGTGGCTCGGCACCGCCACACCCGGCCTGAGCCTGCCCGAGAAACTGCTCGCCGCCACGAACCGGCTGGTCGTGGCCACCGGGATCGTCAACGTGTGGACGGTCGACGCGGCGGAGCTGGCCGCCGGCTTCCACCGGCTGGCAACGGCCCACCCGGACCGCTTCCTGCTCGGGCTGGGCGTCAGCCACGCGCCGATCGTGGAGCGGCTGGGACGCTCCTACACCCGGCCGCTGGAGTATCTCGCCGGCTACCTCGACGCGCTCGACAACGCCGCCAAGCCGGTGCCCGTCGACCAGCGGGTGCTCGCGGCGCTGCGCCCGAAGGCACTCGCCCTGGCGGGGCAGCGGTCGGCCGGCGCCCATCCCTACCTGGTCACCCCCGAGCACACCCGGATCGCCCGCGAGACGCTCGGCGCCGGCCCGCTGCTCGCCCCGGAGCAGAAAGTCGTCCTGGAGACCGACCCGTCCACCGCCAGAGCTCTCGCCCGGGCCAGCGTCGGTTACTACCTGCGGCTGCCGAACTATGTGCGCAGCCTGCTGGCCCTCGGTTTCACCGAGGACGACGTCGCGGGCGGCGGCAGCGACCGGCTCGTCGACGCCCTCGTCGCCTGGGGCACCCCCGAGCGGATCGCGAAGCGCGTCGCCGAACATCACGACGCCGGCGCGGACCACGTGGCCGTGCAGGTCCTCGCACCGGATATCGACCTGGCCACCCGCGGCGGCCGCCCGCCCAGGCAGGCCTGGCAGGCCCTCGCCGCCGCGCTCCTGTGAAGAAGCCCTGCGGCCACGGCGGCTGAAGCCGACGCGGCGCCGGCCGGGAGAACCCCTGGAAGAGCGCGCTGGCTGCCGGGGCCCGGCTCGGTGCCGGCCGGTGATGAGCCACGTTCCGGGAGGCGGTGCTGTGGCGGTCGACCGGCGGGCCGGCGGTGATGCATGCCCAGCTTGAGCATCTGATTGCCCTGTCCGCTTGCCCTGTCCGCCTGGCCGAACATCACGATCCAGATCATGCCGTTCGCGCTCGGCGCTCACGTGGCCGAATGCGGAGCGTTCACCATCCTCCGCTTCCCGGGACCGGAGCCACCCGCGACGGACCAGACCGACGTGGTGTACCTCGAGCAGCCCATCGGAGCCCTTTTCCTCGACAAGCCCCACGAGGTCGACCGGTACCCGCAGGTCATGTCCCGCCTGGCAATAGCCGGCGCACCTGCGCGCACCACCGTGGACACGCTCACCCGGATCGTCCACGAGACATAGCCGTCGACCGGCCATCGTCCACGCCATCCCGCGGCACCGCTGTGACCAGCACCTCTGCCGACATCTGACCCGGTAACACGGTTGAAGACACGGCCCATGACCCAACGCCTTTATCCCGGCCTTCCCGCCCGGACGGACAGAGGCCCTGTCGGGCGACCGTCGACGTGCTGGTCACGCCCTCCAGCAGGACAACGTTGTTGACCCTGCCAGGGGAATAATCTACAGTAGGTCCAAATTCTGCGACAATGGCGATATAGGGGAGATCGCCGGATAGTCCTTCTGGTGTGCTCCGTCCCTTCGCGGCGGCCATCGGCTCGCCGGGCACATCACGCCCATCGCCATCCGGTGACATGACCCATGAATGTATGGCAGGCCGGACAGGATGGATTTGTCACGCTATCACCCCTGTGTGAAATAAGGCGCGACATCATCTCGCGTTGACAACTGCAAAAGGAGCATGTCTTGCACCGGAAATTGCAAAAGGAGTGTCATTTACGATCAAGGATGGGCCGCGTCGTCGCGGTCGTCACAGTGATCGTTGCCACGACCATCGTCATCGGCAGCGGCCCGGCGGCCGCGGCCACATATCCGGTGAACTGGGACGCGTTATCGGCCTACGCGTCCGGTCAGCTGAACGCCTCACCGCCCCCGGGTGCGAACGACTGGTCGTGCAGGCCGAGCGCGGCACATCCCGAACCTGTCATCCTCGTGCACGGCATCACCGAAAACCAGAACGCCAACTGGCAGGCGCTCGCGCCGATACTCGCCAATAACGGGTACTGCGTCTACACCATAACCTACGGAAGGCTCTGGTATACCGCCAACGCCGGTGGCATCGGCTACACCGGGAACTCGGCGGGCGAACTGAACGCCTTCGTCAACCAGGTGGTGTCCAGCACCGGAGCCGGCAAGGTAAAACTGGTCGGATACTCCGAAGGCGGATTTATCTCCCGGCTGTACATGAAGAACTATGGCACAACACACGTGTCGGCCTTCGTCGGGATCTCACCGGTATCCATGGCCCCGCCCACCATCAGCGGGCTGCTGACCGTCCTCAACCTGGTGCCCGGTTGGCAGACGATCGAACTACTGGGCTGCCCGGCCTGTTATGAACTGTCCACCTGGCCCGCGTTCAACGCACTGAACTCGCCGCAGGCCGCGTTCCCGAGCGTCACCTACACCAACATCATCACCACTCGCGACGAGGTGGCCACACCACCGGAAGCGGTGAGCTATCTGCCGGCGGGCCCCAACGTCACCAACCAGGCCGTGCAGACCTTCTGCCCCAACGACCCCGTCGGGCATGTCGGGATGCCTTACGACGTGACCACTGTCCAGCTGGTACTCAACGCCCTCGACCCCCAGCACGGCCAGCCCGTTCCGTGCGGGTCCGGGCTCCCGCTGTAGCGCTGGGCAATGAATGGGCGGCGCCGGGCCAGCACTTGCTTGGCCCGGTGCCGCCCGTCGTGGACTGGACGGCGGGAATCATTACAACAGCCACCGGCCACACCGGTCACTGCGCCAATATGCACCGTTCCGCACAGGCGCCGGCCCACTGCCCGAACCCGGCGTGCCGGTCCTCCGATATGATCGGCCCGGTGGGCTCGTCCACGAATACCGGCAGAATGACAGTTTGCTGTCATCTTCTCGACTCTCGGTCATCATCGCTGATGATCCCGGAGTAGAAACAGGTGTTCGGTCGGTGCTGGCGGGCGTGGTGGGGGACGCGGCGATAAACCGTACGGTCCATTTCACAGCAGGCGCCCCCGCCACGAAGGGAACCCGTGTGCCAATCCTGGTCACCGACCTCGACGGAACCCTGCTGGGCGGAGCCGCAACCGACCGACGGCGCCTGCGCGACACGCTGAACCGTCACCCCGAGGTAGTGGTCGTCTTCGCCACCGGGCGCGGTCTGCCCGCCATCCGCGAGGCGCTGGACGACCCGCTGGTGCCCAGGCCCCGCTGGATCATCGCCGACGTCGGCGCGACCGTGCTCGACGGTGTCGACCACATGCCGCTCCAACCGCTGCAGAACGAACTGCGAGCCGGCTGGCCCGGAACCGGGCGCATACGCGCCGCGCTGCGCGGCTTCCCCGCGCTGATCTACCAGGACAGTGTGCCGCAGGAGGGCCGCTGCTCGTTCTTCCTCCATCCCGGAGATCTCACGCCGGCCATCACCGATGCGGTGGAGGCGCTCGGCTGCTCCTGGAGCTACTCGGCGGACCGCTACTTCGACGTCCTGCCCAGGGGCGCGTCCAAGGGCAACGCCCTGGCCGCTCTCGCCCGCTCGCAGGGCTGGCCGACCGCCTCGATCCTGGTCGCCGGGGACAGCCTCAACGATCTGTCCATGTTCCGGATCGGTGCGCATGGCGTGGCCGTCGGCAATTCCGAGCCCACACTGATCGCCGCGCTGGACGGCCAGGAGGGCGTCCACCGGCCCCAGCAGCCCGGCGCCGCGGGCGTGTTACAGGCGCTGCTGGAGCTGGGCTGGGTCGAGGCCGGGTCCGGACAGCACAGCGTGGGCAGCAGGAGCTGAGGTCGGCGGAGCACTGCTGGACGACAGAGATAGGACGACAGAGATAGACGGTCTCCGCTACCGTCCGACAGAAGCAGCGTAGATCGCCCGTTGTGCTGATGAGTAACGCAGAAGCCCTGGTCAGGGACTACAGGGGGTCGACGGTCAGGAATCTCAAGGAGTTGCGTCCACGGTCGGGCCGTGATGTCGCGATACGGGTGATCTTTGTTTTCGATCCTGGTCGCAGGCGGTACTGCTGGTCGCCGGCAACAAGGCTGGTGACTGGTCGCGGTGGTACAGGACGGCGATCCCCGCGGCCGAGGTCGCGTATGGCGGATGGCTGGCCGTGGAGAGGAAGCGGCGGGAGGGCTCATGACCGAGTTCCATGACTGGGACGACATCCGCGCCGAACCGCACGACGGCGACGGTGAGGCGCTGGCCGCTGAGCGGGCGCGCACCGAGGCATGGGTTAGGGTCTGTTCTGAGTTCGGATCATGGGGTTGGTAGGCTGCGTAGCCAGAGGATGGATCCGCGCAGGTGGAGCCCTGCGGCGTAGCTTTCGGGTGTCTTGTCGTAGCGGGTGGCCAGACCCCGCCACTCCTTGATCTTGTTGATGCCGCGTTCCACGGTGTTGCGGTCCTGGAGAGCGTGGCGTCGTGGCTGACCGGGCGGCCTCCGGCGCTGCCGCGCTTCTTGCGGTTGGCCCTCTGGTCGGCCTTCTCCGGGATCACCGTCCGGATCTTCCGCTTACGCAGGTGGGCGCGGTGGGCACGGGAGGAGTACGCCTTGTCGCCGGCGACCGCGTCGGGGCGGGTCCGGGGCCGGCCGGACGGCCCACGCACTTC